>CAYSDT010000008.1:0-15974 GCA_964429835.1 uncultured Ardenticatenaceae bacterium
TGACAGGTTTCATCAAGACCTCTTGTTTTACACGAGTATCTTTAAAAAACCTGTCGGGTCTCCCCGAAATATTGAAAAGATACTAATTTGTGCTAATTCGTTGCGAAAACTAACAGGTTTAGCCAGCACCATCAATCATAAATTGTTGTGGACAATTGCCCTGTGGGCGGACGGTTTCAGTCGGAAACAAAGGCGAGAAGTCGGACACATCGTCCATATTCTTTTTGAGAACTAATTGAATTTCGCTGAGTGTGCTAACACCATCAATATCAGCACAACGTAAAGATAAATAATCATCTGTCCCCGATCCAAATTCATCCTCAAACTGGTTTAGCAGATCACGCCGAGAAACTTCCTCGCCGATATGATTGGCGATAGTTTGATTGAATTCTGTCTGCGAAAAGCTGGCGACCAACGCATTGGTCAACGCAAAATAGGCATCATCCGACATATCGGCACAAACGCCGTGTTTATACCATTCGTGATTTTGTAAACAGGAGGCGGTTCCTGGCATGTAAACCTGTAAATCGGCCGCTATCGTGTCGGATAACGATAAGGGGGGCATCTCACACCAGTCGCCATGATCTTGATTGATGATCGATTCTGGCTGTTCGCAGTAGGCGAAGGAGTGGGATGGATCATCCTGTTGATTCGGCCATAAGCCGTGCAGGGCGAAATTGGTCGCGTCGTAACGGTCGCTGGTTTGGGTTACACATTCAGGCTTGTTGCTTCTGGTTTCGCAGAAGGTGGGCTGCCAGCTTAATGCGAGCGTGTAATAGTCGAAATCGCCGTCCGCTTCTGCCCAGAGGAGGGTGTCGGTTGGGGAAACGGCCGTTTCCAGTTCAATCGCCACTTCAGTCGCTGGTTCATCCGTAGCGATGGACGTTTCTGTCTCTATGAGTGTTTCATTTTCGCCCTGAATAAGGAATAATAGGAACAGGAAGAACATAATGAGCAATGCACCGCCGATTCGTTTGATATTGGATTTGTTGTTTTTATTCATAGTTGAGTACGTTATCATGGGCGCGAATGGTTGGCAACTATGACAAACCAAACTTGCTTTGAGGCTGGGTATTGGCTACACCACTACTTTGACGCAGATGTGGGTGAACGCTGATAGGAAAGGTGAAATCTCCCCGTCATTGTCTTCGCTAAACTTGCCCATAAACGGCCGTTATGCTATTATTTCGCTCGTTATTGCGGTGTCGCCAAGTGGTTAAGGCAGTGGACTTTGAATCCACCATTCGCAGGTTCGACCCCTGCCACCGCAGCCATATGAATAATGAATAATGAATAACTAATAATGAATTGTGAACGGAGTAGTCGTTAATAATTCACAATTGATTATTCATTATTCATTATTTTTTTTTACCCTTTTAACAGGATTCGCCTATGACCCTCTCTATTATTTTGCTTGCTGCCGGACACGGCACGCGCATGAACTCCAAAACGCAGAAAATTTTACACGCCGTCGGTGGCAAACCGATGATTATGCACTTGTTTGAGGCAGCGGAAGCGACGGCTGACAAACGGCCGTTACTCATCGTTGGTGCTGGTGCTGACGCATTGCAAAACCTGCTCGGCGACCGTGCCGATTATGCTGTGCAGGCCGAAAAATTAGGCACAGGCCACGCCGTTATGATGGCAAAATCGCACCAACAGGGAGGTAGTAGCCAAGTCATTGTGGCGTATGGCGATATGCCGCTGTTGAAAGCGGAAACCATGCGCCGATTGGCCGATCAGCAAGCGAAAAGCGGTGCGGCCATCGTCATGCTGTCGCTTATGGGCGACCCTGACACCTCTTTTGGGCGGGTGGTGCGTGATGAAAACGGCCGTGTTTCCGAAATCATCGAAGTGGCCGAAGCGAAACGCCGACCCAACCCTGCCGACTACCTCTCCATCCCTGAATTGAACGCGGGTGTGTACTGTTTTGATGCCGATTGGCTATGGGACAACATCAACAATCTGCCCATCCGCCAAGCGCGAAGCGGGCAGGAGTATTATTTGACGGATATGGTAGAAACGGCCGTTTCTCAAGAAAAACTCGTCGAAGCACTCATCAGCGATGATGCTGATGAATGTTTGGGGGCAGGCACGCGGGCGGAAATGGTGGACGTTGAAAAGGCGTTCCGTCGGCGGGCAAACGGCCGTTTGTTGGCGCAAGGTGTCACCATCGTCGATCCCGATAACTGCTACATCGACCAAGATGTTATCGTCGGGCAGGATACGGTCATTTGGCCGGGAACGTATTTACAGGGGAAAACGGCCGTTGGGAAAAATTGCAGTATCGGCCCCAATACTGTGCTAAACAATGCCACCATCGGCGACGGTTGTACCATCGCCCAAGCGTCCATCACACGGGCGACTGTGCCTACTGGTATGACAATAAAACCTTTTACAACAATTAATAATGAACAATTAACGGGATCGTCGGATAATCCATGATCCCATTCATTATTAGTTATTAAGAGTTCATTATTCATTATTAAAAATCATGATTGTATCAAACGAACAAAAACAAGAGCTATTGCAAGCCGCATGTGACATCCGCGAGAAGGCGTATGCGCCGTACTCCAATTATCAAGTGGGGGCGGCGATTTTGACAGAAAACGGCCGTGTTTTCACGGGCGTAAATGTGGAAAATGCGTCGTATGGGCTGTGTAATTGTGCGGAAAGAACGGCCGTTTTTAAGATGGTCTCCGAAGGCATTCAGGAACTGTACGCCGTCGCTATTTGCACCGAAAATGGCGGCTCACCGTGCGGCGCGTGCCGTCAAGTTCTCAGCGAATTCGGCGGCGATGTTCCCGTCCTGCTTACCGACACGGAAGGCAATGTACGCGAAACGACGCTCTACACCTTACTGCCTGACCATTTTGGCCCCGAACATTTGGCGTAAACCAATTAGAGGTTATGAACCTCACCATCCGTCCCATCACCCCTGCCGAAATTGACACATTTTTGCGTTGGCGTTACGAACCGCCATCTGATATTTACAATATGCTGCCAAGCGGGGGGGATGGGGATGTGTATGACGAGATTTTTGAATACTTTTTGATGCCCGCTTACCGTTGCAGTGCCATTTTGCATGAGGGTGAATTGGTGGGATTTTGCACGTTTGGAGCCGACGGCCGTGTGGAAGGCGGCGATTACAGTCAGCCTGCGCTGGACATCGGCATGGGCATGAAACCAGATTTGACCGGCAAAAAGAATGGGGACAGTTTCATCGCGGCCATCATCCAGTATGCGAACAAGACTTTTGCCCCGCCACGCTTGCGAGTGACGATTGCAGTTACAAATTTACGCGCTCAGCGGGTGTGGCAGAAGGCTGGATTTGTGCAAGAAGAGCAATTTACATGCCCGCGTAATGGCAAGCAGTTTGCCACATTTGTTCATTGCTAATTACGCATTGGACAATATCAGAAATAAGAAGTGATCCGCAGATTACGCAGATTTTCGCAGATTTTTTTAATAATCTGCGGGAATCTGCGTAATCTGCGGATGGTTTAATGCCTATAGCTCATTCAATAATGCAGGCAATGCGGCCACATCACGGCCGAGATGGAGGGTGTGGGTGTTCGCTTGCTGGCTGAGTTGGCGCAATAGGGCGATATGATCCGACAGCATCGGCTCGTCCCAGCGGTCTACGCTTTCGACCATCAGGGCGGCCAGACTGAGTGCGCTGTTTCGTGCGGTCAGGCGGCTGGTCGGTTGGTCAGCAATGTGGGGAAAGGTGATGGTGGTGACGAGGGCGGGGGTTGCCCAACGGCCGTTTATCACCATCCCGCCAGTTAAATCATATGCACCATTAACGGCCGTTTTTCCCTCAACCCATCGCCCCAGCGCGGGCAGTAACGCCAAAGATGGCTGCCGAATGCCGATATTGCCGGGCGCGGGCAGGGCATAGATGGCATCGTTTCGCTTTTGCAACAGCACCGCGTCGTTGGAAAGCAACTCCCATCCATCCAAAATGAGGCTGAGGCCGGTTGTCGTTTTTCCTTGATGGCTGGCGGCGACGATGAGAATCGCACGGCCGTTTTTAGCAGCACCGAAGGCGTGAATCAAGAACAATCCATGTCGGCGGAGCAGGGGGGCAAGGCTGGTGTAGGTGATGTCTTCAAAACGGCCGTTTTTCATCGCCGCTGTCGTCAATATCCCCGTTGCGCGACTTGTATTTGTGCGTAGCGATAAACTGATCAATGCCCCATCGGGATAGTGCAAGCTCAAATTGTCGCCATCGCCCGCGTAGGTGTTAAGGATATTGAGGGGATCGGTGAAGGTTGCTTGGCTGGCTGGTGCGTCTACTTTGTTAACAAGAGCGAGCGACAATTGCACATCCACGTCACCATCGCCCAATAACGGCCAGCCGTCAAACAACAGCCGCCATGCGTCATTGATGACAGCATCGTCGCTCTCCAGTCCAACCCGTAACCCGCCTAATTTTATGATCATACGCAGAAAAATTATCAATGCTCAATTGTCAACGGGGATCATCTGCAATGCTTACTCCCGTTGACAATTGACAATTAACAATTGATCATTGACAATTTCTTTTACTGTTCCATCATGCTGAGGATCGCTTGCTCAAAGACGCTGTACGGCTGTGCGCCGGAGAGGAAATTACCGTTGATGAAGAAAGCAGGTGTGCCGCCAACGCCGACAGTGTACCCTTCTTCGATATTGGACAAGACTTCCAGTTCGTGTTCGCCGCTGGTGAGACATTCATTAAATGCGGCCGCATCCAACCCCAAATCTTTGGCATATCCGCCAAAAATCTGTTCTACATCGCCGTGTCCGCTCCACTCTTTCTGGGTGCTGAAAAGATAATCGTGCATGTCACGATACGCCTCTTGGTCGCCAGCGCAGCGTGCTGCTTCGGACGCTTTTACCGCTTGTGGATGGATGCTGGTGAGCGGAAAATCTTTGTAAACGTAGTACACATCCCCATTTTCGATGAAATTCTCGTAAATTTGGGGGAATGTTTCTTCCTGATGGCGTACACAGTATGGACATTGAAAGTCGGTATATTCGATAATGGTGACGGGCGCGTTGGGATCGCCGACGGCATAAGAACTATCAATCGGAATATCAACGGGGGCGGATGGGGTGGGCGGCCGTTGTTGCTGTTCTGGCTCTTCTTGCTGCACATAAGCGGCGGCAAGTTCCCCTTTTTCGGCTAAATCGACGACGAGGAGGAAGAGGTCAATCGGTTGTGCGCCGACGACGGGATAGCCATCGACGAAGAAGGCGGGTGTGCCTGTGACCCCTAAACTTGCGCCTTCTTCCATATTTTGTTGTACGACATCGGCGTATTTGCCGCTTTCGATACATTGGGAGAAAACGGCCGTTTCTAATCCAGCTTCTTCAGCCATTCCAACCATGATGGCGGTTGCACCCTCCACGCCCGCACCAGACCACGCGCCCTGCTGGGCAAAAATTGCTTCGTTCATTTCTAAATATCCATCTTGATCGGCGGCACAACGGGCAGCCATTGCCGCCACCCGTGCTTCGGGGTGCATCCCGTCAAGCGGGAAATCTTTGATGATGTATTGTACCCGCCCCGTGTCGATCAGTTCGCTGGTGATGGCGGGCATGGTTTGCTGCACATGCCGCTGACAGAATGGGCATTGGTAATCGGTGTACTCCACAATGGTGACGGCCGCGTTTGGATCGCCAAGATGGATGGCGGCATCGTCTAGCGGAATGGCTGCGGGTGTCGGCCCAGCGGATGGAGCGGCTGGTTCAGGGGCGATGGGTTCTTCGGCGGTTTCGACGACCATTTCTTGTTCGGGAACGGCCGTTATTTTAACGGCCGTTTCTTCAGCAGTTTCAACTTCGGCGATTGGTTCGGGTGTGTTTTCAACAGCACCATCTCCCTCTTCATTTTCAAGGAAAGGATTGGCGGGGTTTGGGGTGGAAACGGCCGTTTCTCCCTCATCATTTGCTGGCGCAGATGGCCCGCAAGCTGCCAATGATGCGATTAAAAATATAAATAGTAACAACAGGGCGGTGTTAAATCGGTTTTGATTACTCATAAATTCTCCAACTATTCAGGTTTTGCGTTTGCATTAGACCAGTCAGAGTTCTCCACGAATATTGTGGATAACCCTAACTGGTCTTTCTTTATTTTGACATGGTTCAAAATAGAGAAAATCATCTTTACAGTTCTATGTAACATCTCAATAACTTGGGGTAAAGACCTGACAGGTTTCATCAAGACCTCTTGCTTTGCACGAGTATCTTCGAAAAACCTGTCAGGTCTCCCCGAAATATTGAGAAGATACAGTTCTATCAAATAATGGAACGCGGATGAAGGCGGATTTAACGGATAAACGTGGATAAAAAAGAAGATCCGCGTTTATCCGTTAAATCTGCGAGCGAAGCATCCGCGTCCCATTTTATGTTAAGTTATGCGACAGCACACCGTAAAGCAAAAACTTTGACTTTTAAACCATGTCCTTATTTTGAACAAAAAAAATCCCCTCACCCCAAAAATAAACAAGAATGAGAGGGCGTGTATTTTACACGATAGCACCTTAGTTCCAACATTTGGTTATGTTACTTAGGGAACACTTGTTTTTAACTTTGGACGTATCTTCTCAATATTTCGGGGAGACCTGACAGGTTTTCCGAAGATACTCGTGTAAAACAAGAGGTCTTGATGAAACCTGTCAGGTCTTTACCCCAAGTTATTGAGATGTTACCTTTGGACTTTCAGGTGACAGGTATCTACAAGTGCCTGTCACCTTGATAATTATGCGCCCCGTATCTAAATCCAATTTTTGGTGTTTAATTTGGAGAGTAGCCTATAGTGCTGTTATCATTAGTTTACATATAGGAAATTTCCCCTATATCATATAATTCAAGGAGAATTAGAGAATATGAGTGAAGCAACAGAACAAAAACAAATGATGGTGCCGTGGTGGCTCATCTTAATACAAGGTATTGCCGCTTTAATTTTGGGTGCGTACCTGATTATGGTTCCCGCCAAGACGGTAGTCGTTTTGGTACAATTTTTAGGATGGTACTGGCTGTTTAGCGGTATCTTCTCACTTATCAGCCTGTTCATGAACCGTGAATCATGGGGCTGGACGCTGTTCTCTGGCATCTTGGGTATCCTTGCTGGTTCGATGGTAATTGGCAGCTACATTTCTGGCGCAATTATCGTAACCGCAACCTTTATTTTGATCATAGGTATCCAGGGCATCATCGCTGGTGGCTTTGGCATTTATGCCGCATTCAAAGGCGCGGGCTGGGGTGCAGGTATCATGGGCGCGTTGAGCATTTTGTTCGGCTTCCTGATTATTGCCAATCCCGTCATTTCCATGACCGTATTGCCCTTCGTCGTCGGCATCTTCGCCGTTGTCGGTGGTATTGCGGCCATCATCATGGCTTTCAAAGCGAAATAAGTCACTCGCTATGTCATTACAGGAGGGGCGTACTTGTATAAGTGCGCCCCTTTTTTTGTTTATGACTAGGATTGGCGTACCTGTTCTATCCGCAGATTACGCAGATGGGCGCAGATTAAAAAAAGGAAATCTGCGTTAATCTGCGGATCATATTATGAATAAACAACTTTTTGAAACAAGTGATACTCCACACGTTATAATCCGTAGCTGCACTGCCAAGTTAGATGTTGTTGGTTGGCAACGGCAATCTGTCACCGTTGAAGGGGATGGGGTAACGGCTTCTGACCAATCGGACGATATTGTGGTTGATGGTGATGGTGAATTGCGGATTATGATGCCGATTAACGGCCGTTTATCCATCAAACCCATCTCCCCCGCGCCCGTCACCATCAAACATCTGCACGGCGATGTGCAAATCGACAGTTGTGGCGCGTTGACGCTGAACGATGTCGGGCAGGTGCAAGCCGAATTCGTGGAGGGGGTGTTAGCGGGCGAAAATATAAACGGCCGTTTGCACATCGATCACGCCGACAGCACCGTTACGTTGCGCCGTGTTGAAGCCGCCCAAATTGAGTATGCCAGTGGGGACGTATCCGTTCAATTTGGCACTGGATTTATCGAATTGGGGGAGGCTGATGGGGCTGTCAGTCTCAACAGCATCAATGGTGATGTCACCATTGAGCGGGCGATGGGTGACGTTGATATTCAAAACATTGGTGGCCTCAATACTGTCAATACCATTGGCCGCCTGACCTTGCGCGGCACATTTGCACATGGTGAACAACGCTTCACCAGCGCGGGCGATATGGTTTTGGATTGGCCTGATGCGCCCCTCTCACCAGTTACTTTGTTGGCAACGGCCGTTTCCATCCAAAACGATCTCCCGCTCACCAATGCCGAAGAGACAACAGCCGATGGATTGCTTCAACTCAGCGGCCACATCGAACATGGGAAGCCGTTTTTAATTTTGAAGACAAACGGCCGTTTGCACCTCACCGACAGCACCGCCCCTAAACCATCACCGCCGAAAAAACAGCCGCCCATCGCTGAAAAGCCCCCGATTCCCGATCCCCCATCCCCGCCCCCCAATCCAGAAAACCGCCGTCACATTTTACAACTGTTAAAAGATGATATGCTTTCCATCAATCAAACTGAGCTGCTTTTAGCCGCCCTAAACAATGATTAAAAAACTGATTCTTCCCGCCTTATTTCTACTTTTAACCATGCTGTCAGCTTGTTCGCTGTTGCCTCAGCCAGAACCAACGAAATTCGTCGCCCGTCCCAGCGAATTTGATGATCATGTGACGTTTGAAATGGTGAAAAACGCAACGGGCGATGGGGAAACGGCCGTTGTTACCATCTACAGCAAAACGGGCATTGGCGGCACAGAAATCGAACAAATTTCTGGTGATGAACCCGATCAATTTCAATTCCATCTCTATTTAAGCGGGCTGGAGGAGTTGAAATTTGCTTACGGGCAGACGTTGATCACCGTCAATGTGTCCAGTAGCGAAGGCAATGAGGTGCGGCAGACAATGCGCGATGGTGGAACGGGGGTGGAAACGGCCGTTACCCCCGACAGCCCGTACTGGATGGATGTAACCATCGTCCCCACCGAAGGCACCGTCGCCGAAATTCCGCTCCTGCACGGCTACATCGACGTGCAAGCCCCCGATGATTTTCTGCTCAATCAAAATGGCAGCTTTGCCCTGCAATGGATTGATTTTTATCGTTAAAACAGCTATTTTGACGCGAATATGGGTGAACGCGGATAAAAAATATGGTTTTTATCCGCGTTCACCCGTATCCGCGCCCTTCTGTAAAGATAAAAATGCCCTTTGACTTGCTGAGTTTTATGTGTAGCAGTAGTATACCCATCTGATTATATTTTTGAATACTAGAATTTTCGTATCTTCTCAGTATTTCGGGGAGACCTGACAGGTTTTTTGACGGTACTCGTGTAAAACGAGAGGTGTTAGTGAAACCTGTCAGGTCTTTTCCACGATTTATTGAGATATTACGAATTTTCTTAATATGTAGGGGAGCCTCTTGTGGTCGCCCTTGATTGGGCGGGCGCAAGGCCACGCTCCTACCCTGATACGAGCAACAAAACTAAAATGACAAAAGAAACCATGAGTGAACCAGAACTAATTAGCATCATCGAGGGTCCAACACCCGATTTCCTGACAAACGGGCATGGATCGTTACAGTCCATTTACGAAGGACCAATTGAAATGGCAACGGCCGTTTGTGAATTACGCACCAATACCGGCCCCGCCATCATCGACCGTTGCACCGCCGCTTGGCGCGAACAGCGGCTCGTCAAGCTCGAATTCCCCGACGAAGCGCGTATGCCCCAACTGATTGACGTGATCTCCATGCAGTTACGCGAGCGTGACGAAGGCGAGATATTGATGCTGTGGGTCGCCTCCCCTGTCGAACCGTACTTCCTGAACAGGGAAGATTCTGAAGAATTCGACGATTTTGATGATATGGATTTCGACGATTTTGATTTTGACGACGACATCCTTCTCTAATGAATTACGAGACGGTTTTATACGACGTTGCCGATGGTGTTGCCACCATCACCTTAAATCGACCAGATACGTTGAATGCGTTCAACGATTTGATGATTAGGGAAACAACGGCCGTTTTCAAACAAGCCAATCGTGACCGCGCCGTCCGCGCCGTGTTGCTCACGGGCAATGGCCGCGCCTTTTCATCAGGGCAAGATTTGGCCGACGTACAAGCGCGTAACGATTTTTCCATCGGTGAACATCTGCGGGGCGGCTACCATCGCCTGATTGAGCAGATGATTGCCGTTGAAAAGCCGATAATCGGCGCGATTAACGGCATCGCCGCTGGTGCAGGCTGCGGCATCGCCTTGGCGACGGATATTCGCATCGCCGCCGACAACGCTTCATTTATGTTAGCGTTCAGCCGCGTCGGGCTAATCCCCGACAGCGGCGTGAATTACTTCCTGCCGCGCCTCATCGGCTACGCCCGCGCTTACGAGATGGCGATCACCGCTGACCAATTGCCCGCCGCCACCGCCCTTGAATGGGGAATACTAAATCGGGTTGTGCCGCATGAACAGTTGATGGAAACGGCCGTTGCCTTCGCCACAAAAGTAGCCAGCGGCCCCACTGTCGCCTTTGGGCTGACCAAACGCGCCATGCTTCAATCATGGGGACAATCGTTGACGGAATCGTTGGCGACGGAAGCGTATTTGCAAGAAATTGCAGGCCGCACCCACGACTCTGCTGAGGGGATACAGGCGTTTTTGGAAAAACGGCCGTCTCAATTTACCGGCCAATAAATACAATACCTCAGTCGGCGAAGGCCGACTTTGCAATTGTAGGCGCGAATTTATTCGCCAGCATGTAATACCAACGGAACAATCCTCATGGACACAACCTACATCTGGGAATGGATTAAATCAATCGGGCTGAACATTTTCCTCATTCTGCTCATTGCCATCATCGCCTACCCCATCATTCGTTACACCCTCCGCAACCTTAGCCAAAAAATGCAAACGATGGATGGCAAAGAAGGCAGTGATGCTGACAAGCGCATCATAACCATCTTCAAAGTGTTGGACACAACCGCGTTGGTCGTCATCATTGGCACTGCCATCCTCATGATTTTCACCGAACTGAATATACCCATCGCCCCCGTGCTTGCCAGCGTCGGCTTTGTCGGGCTGGCTTTCGGTTTAGGGGCGCAAACATTGGTCAAAGACATGATCAGCGGGCTGTTTGTGCTGGTTGAAAATCAATACACCGTCGGCGACACGATTCTCGTCAACGACATCACTGGCCTCGTCGAAGATATGACATTACGCAGCACCGTCGTGCGCGATCTGTACGGCAATCGCCACTTCATTCCCAATGGCGAAATTCGCATGGTTGCCAATAAATCACGCGGCTGGTCACGGGCGATTGTCGAAGTGGGCATCACTTACGACGCGGATGTGGATCGCGGTTTATCAGTGTTGAAAACGATTGGGGCGGGAATGATGGATGATGGCGAAATACGGCCGTTTCTCCTCGAAGACCCCGTAATCACTGGCATTGAAGGGCTGGATGATTGGGCAGTGCGAATGCGTATCATGGTCAAAACCAACCCCGACGACCAATTCATGGTGCAACGCTACATCCGCCGTCAAATTCGACTCGTTTTTGAACAAGAAAAAGTAGACATCGCCTTCCCCCGCCAAGATGTGATGGTGTTGACAGCATGATGAGGAGATGAGGAGATGAGGAGCAGGGGGGATGAGGAGATTAAAGCCCCCCGCTCCCTCTCTCCCCCTCTCCCCTGCCCCCATTTTTGGCACTGCCTCCCCTGCATGATACAATCTCGACCAATTTTTGGAGCGCATATCGCGCTCTTGTTTTTTTGTAAGCGGGTTAATCCCCACCACACGCTCGTTCCACGCAGAGCATGGAACGAAGATCGGGACGCACTGCGTCCCCTGTAACAAAAGTTACTATTTTGAGGAAAAACATTATGTTAAAAAGTCACAACTGCGGACAATTACGCGAAGAACACATCGGTCAAACCATCACCCTCGCGGGTTGGGTTAATCGCCGCCGTGACATGGGCGGCGTTATCTTCATCGACCTGCGCGACCGCGATGGCCTTACCCAAGTCGTCATCAACGCAGGACACTCCCAAGCAGCATTTGATGTTGCCGAACAAGTACGCAGCGAATATGTGCTGCAAATTACAGGCACAGTCGGCCATCGCCCCAGCGGGCAGGAAAACCCCGACATGGCGACTGGTAACGTTGAAGTCACCGCCGACAGCGTTGTCATTTTGAACACAGCCAAAACGCCCCCCTTCGCCATCAATCGCAATGATACTGTAGATGAAACCGTGCGCCTAAAATACCGCTACCTTGATTTGCGCCGCGAAAAAATGCAACGCAACCTCACCATTCGCCATAAAGCGGTCAAATTCATCCGCGATTTCCTTGATGAACGCGGTTTCCTCGAAATCGAAACCCCCATCCTGTTCAAAAGCACCCCCGAAGGCGCACGCGACTATCTCGTCCCCAGCCGTGTGCAACCGGGCAAATTTTACGCCCTGCCGCAAAGCCCGCAGCAGCTTAAACAGTTGCTCATGGTCGCAGGTTATGAACGGTATTTCCAACTCGCCCGCTGTTTCCGTGATGAAGATTTGCGTTCCGACCGTCAACCAGAATTCACCCAATTGGACTTGGAAATCAGCTTCGTCGAACGGGATGACATTCTTGATCTCATCGAAGAGTTAATGAAAGGGATGGTCAAAACAGCCAGCTTGCTGCCGTTGGAATGGGAAGATTTCCCACGCCTAAGCTACTACGAAGCGATGGAGCGATTTGGCTCCGACAAGCCCGACATGCGCTTTGGCATGGAATTAACCGACCTATCTGACATTGCCGCAGAGTGTGGCTTTGGCGTATTCAGCAGCACCGTCGCCGCTGGAAACCCCGTCAAAGCGATTCGTTTGCCCGGTTGTGGCACTTACAGCCGCAAACAGATCGGCGATTTGGAAGAAATTGCCAAAGCGAATGGCGCAAAAGGGATGCCATGGATTGCGCTCAAACCAGAAGGTGGCGTGAAAGGGTTCATCACTAAATTCTTCAGCGATGAACAGATGGCAGCCATCATCGAACGGATGGGCGCGGAAGCGGGCGACTTGCTCGTGTTTGCCAGCGATGTGAAATGGACGGTTTATGCCGCATTGGGCGCGTTACGCACGGAAATGGGCGGCCGTTTGGGCATGAAAGACACCAATACACTCGCCTTCTGCTGGGTCATCGACTTCCCCCTATTTGAAGAAACATTGACAGATGGCAATTACGCCCCCAGTCACCATATGTTCACCGCGCCGAAACCAGAACATATTGCCATGTTGGACACTGATCCCGCCAACGTGCTAAGCGACCAGTACGACTTGGCTTGCAACGGTTTTGAGGTTGCCGGCGGCAGTATTCGTATTCATAACCGTGAATTGCAACGCAAAATCATGGAACTGATTGGCTTCTCAATGGAAGAAGCGAAGGAGCAATTTGGTCATCTGCTGGAGGCGTTTGAGTATGGTGCGCCACCACATGGCGGCATCGCGCCAGGCATTGACCGATTGGTAGCACTGATGGCTGGTGAGCCAAACATCCGTGAGGTGATGGCCTTTCCCAAGACGGCGCAAGCGACGGATTTGATGTCGGATACGCCTTCATTTGTATCGCAGAAGCAGTTGGATGATCTGCATATCGACCTTGCAAAAATGAAGTAGTACGAGAATTAGAAAGGCAAATGAAAAGTGCGGCGCACCTTGCAGGTACGCCGCACTTTTCGTTTATACCCCCAGACGGACTCGAACCATCATCTATCGCTTAGGAGGCGACTGTTCTATCCTTTGAACTATGAGGGCAGGTTAACGGGCGGGATTATAAATGCAGCGGTGTGACATGGCAAGGTTTTAGAGTTTCAGATGACAGGCAGAGCAATCGCGTTCTAAATTTAGTGAGGTATGCTGGTGACTCAAATTTTCAAATAATCTAAGGGAATAATATGGTATCTTCTGACATGGTTCAAAAGGAAGAAAAACATCTTTACAGTTTAGCATCGTAAATGGAACGCGGATGGGGCGGATTTAGCGGATAAACGCGGATTTTCTTTGTTTTATCCGCGTTTATCCGTAACTATCAGGCAGTTTTATCCAACACTTTGAGCCATCAACTTATACCCCTTACCACGCACATTAACGATGCGCGTCGGCTTATTCGGGTCTTTCTCGATTTTTTCGCGCAACCAGCGAATATGCACATAAACCGCTTGCGATTCCCCCTCAAAACCCAATCCCCACACGCGGTCAAGCAAATCATCAATGGACACCACATGCCCCACATCAAGCGCAAGCGCGTGCAGTACATCAAATTCGCGCCCTGTCAGATGGATCGGCTCACCAGCGATGGTGACGGTGTGGGCGGCGGCATCAATGATCATATCACCGATAGTAACGGCCGTTTTCTCCACATCCCCCCCCTTCTTCCCCGACCGACGCAAAACCGACTTCACATGCGCCAATAGCACATCAGGGCTGAATGGTTTGGTGATGTACCCATCCGCCCCCATTTCCAGCCCCAATATCTCGTCAAACTCGCGCCGTCGGGCGGTCACGAAGATGACAGGAATGTCTCGGTTTTGCTGAATGGCGCGAATCGCCTGCAACCCATCCATGCCCGGCAACCCGACATCGAGCAGCACCAAATCGGGTGTTTCCCGCTTTATTTTTGACAGCGCATCTTCGGCAGAAACGGCCGTTTCCACCCGATACCCCGCTTGCTCCAATTGCAAGCCCAAACTGCGCCGCAACAGCGCATCATCATCAACGACAAGTATGTATTTAGCCATGTCTTGATTTTAGTGGGCAAGTTGCAAGTGGGCAAGCGGGCAAGTTACCAGTGGATGTACTTGCAACTTGCCACTTGCCACTTGTTACTCTGAATTGTTAGCGTTAATTGGAGGCTGTTCATTGTCAAGTATAATGGTGACTGTAAATATAAATTTAGGAGAATATGATGACAATTCAAATTAACACAGACGAAATGGTTCAGTTCCTGACCGATTTATTGAACACGCCCAGCCCCACGGGCGACGCGGGACGCGGCATCGCCAACGTGCAAGCCGCTTTTAGAGCATTGTCCCTGCCGACACGCATCACCCCCAAAGGGACGCTGGTCGTCACTTGGGACGGCGTGGCGGACGACGCGCCCCGTGCGATGACTGCCCATGTGGACACGCTGGGGGCGATGGTACAAAAGGTGAATGGAAACGGCCGTTTGCGCTTAACACAACTCGGTGGATGGTCATGGGGGTCGGTTGAAGGCATCGGAGTCACCATCTTTGCCAGTAACGGCACAGAATATCGCGGCACGGTTTTGCCCATCTACGCCTCCGCCCACGCCACCCCGCCCGAAGAACGCAAGAAATTGCACTCCGCCAAGCGGATGGAAGTCCGCATTGATGCCCGCACCAATTCTAAAGAAGAAACGGCCGCGCTCGGCATTCGCGTGGGCGATATTGTCGCCTTCGACCCCCGCGTGGAAGCGGGCGAACACGGCTTCATCCGTTCCCGTCATTTGGATGACAAAGCCAGCATCGCCTGCATGTACGGCGCGGTACGGGCGATGATGGCTGCTGGCATCAAACCCGCCCAGCGCACCACCATTCACATCAGCAATTATGAAGAAGTCGGTCACGGCGCGGCCGCTGGCTTCCCCGATGACATCGTAGACCTGCTCACCGTCGATATGGCCGTCGTTGCGGCTGGACAGGAATCGACGGAATACGGCGTGACCATTTGCGCCAAAGATTCGGCTGGCCCCTACCATCTCGGCTTCCGTCGTGAACTGGAAGCGTTAGCCGAAGCCGAAGGGCTGGATTACAACACCGATGTCTACCTTTACTACGGCTCCGATGGCGAAGCATTTTGGCGGGCGGGCGGCGATGTGCGCGTGGCTCTGATTGGGCCAGGCGTGGACGCATCCCACCATTACGAACGCACCCATCGTGACAGTTT
>CAYSDT010000008.1:16074-17690 GCA_964429835.1 uncultured Ardenticatenaceae bacterium
AGGTTCATTATGAAACATAAACTGCTAATTTTGCTTGCCATTGCCCTTCTAGGATTAGTCGCTTGCTCTGGCGAAGAAGAGCCAACACCAATGCCAGCAACCATTCCTCCCACAGAAGTCGCCACCGCCGAACCCACCAACGGCATGGCCGCCGTAAACAGCGTACAAGTGATGATGATGGAATCGTTCCCGATTCAGGTCAACGTCCTTGCGGGCGGTGAACTGCCTGACGCTTGTACCAGTATTGACGAACCCGTGACAACCCGCAACGGCAATACATTCGCCGTGTCGATGAGTACCACACGCACCGATTGCGCCAGCACCGATGTCAACGTGGCATTCGAGGAAAGCGTACCGCTAGATGTGGCCGATTTACCCGCTGGCACATACAGCGTCGATGTAAACGGCATGAAAGGGTCGTTCACGTTCACGACGGATAATGTCGCCATCGCCCCCACGCCAACGCTGATGCCGACACCAACCATCGTCCCCACTGCGATTCCTGAACCGACAGTTGTGCCTACAGAAACGGCCGTTATTACCCCAACAACATCCATCACCCCCACCACAACTATAACCAGCACCGCTACGCTGACCGACTGCACCAATATCATCGGCTACATCGACGACATCACCATCCCCGATGACACCCCATTTGCGCCCGGCGATGATATTGTCAAAATATGGCGGCTGCGGAATGATGGCACTTGCACATGGGGGGATGGATACACGGCCGTTTATGTCGGTGGTGATGATTTGATTGGGCCAATCACCCAAACCATCGAAGCCGTCGCCCCCAATGGCACGATGGATTTAACCGTCACCTTCACCGCCCCTGCCACCGAAGGAACATACCGCGAAAATTGGCAGATTGCCGATGCTGACGGCACGCCATTTGGCATTGGCGGCCTTGAATCCGAAGCATTTTGGCTGCAAGTTCTCATCAGCGAAGATGCAGAGCCAGATGCGACGGCCGAACCAGGAACGGCCGTTATTGGCGGCATCGTCTGGCGTGATTATTGCACCGAAACGCAAGGAAATTGCGTCGAATTGGGCGAAGGCAGCGGCTACTACGTCGCCGACGGCGTATACAGCACCTACGAGCGCGTAATACCCAACTTAACCGTCTCCCTCAGTCGCGGCGTTTGCCCCAGCGACAATGAATTTGGGGCAACATTAGCCGCCGCCGTCACCGATGAAACTGGCATTTACCGCATTGAAGGGCTGGACAAAGGTAATTATTGCGCGTGGGTGGATATTTACAGCACGGAAAATGTCAATCTGCTCATTCCCGGCAATTGGACATGGCCGGCTACTGGCATCGGCTACTGGACTGTTGTGCTGGTCGATGGCGAAGAAGCCCTCGACATTGATTTCGGCTGGGATGATTCGGACGACTAGAAGACAGAGTGTAGAGACAGAGACAGAAAAGCCGCTGAATTTCAGCGGCTTTTTGTTTTTTATGGAACACATGCCACCGATTGAAATCGGTGGCTGATACATGAAGCCTGCTGAAGCAGGCTGTTGGCTACGGTCTTAACGCGCTTTAGCGCGTTTTTTATAACAGACGATGAATTCATTCATCGGCGGAATGGGTGAGTTGGCTAAGTACCAGT
>CAYSDT010000008.1:17790-18940 GCA_964429835.1 uncultured Ardenticatenaceae bacterium
TCCCTCTCTTTTACCAATTCTCCCAATGCGTAATCTTCATCCTCGTCAAAAATCTCTAGAAAACTCAAAAATGTTTTTATAATGATGGCGATGGAATCGGCGACCCAGATGTCGCCGTTTTCTCATCTGTAGAATCGTTATTATCGCCCATTTCAGCACCCGCTGTCAATGAAGATTCTAATATAATTATCGAATCCTGCGTCCGTAAGGGGATGATTTTGTTTTATTTTTGTAAACGGCCGTTAAGCGTTTATACTTCGTTTATGAGTGGTGGGTAAACGGCCGTTTGCCGCCAAGTGAATAATAAATGGGAATATCAGTACAATTCCCCCAGCATACATAAGCGATTACAACTATCAATATGAGGAATTTTAAAACATATAAATCTGAAAGTCATACAATATATCATGGTGACGCATTGGAAGTGCTTAAATCACTTCCCCATCAAAGCGTAGACCTTGTTTTTGCTGATCCCCCCTATAATATCGGCAAAGTATATGCTAATTTTGTTGATAAATGGCCGTCAGATGATGCGTATATTGAATGGTGTACAGAGTGGTTGGATTCTTGTATTACGTTGCTGAAACCGCATGGTAGCTTATATGTCATGGCAAGTACGCAAAGTATGCCTTTCTTTGATATTTATCTAAGAAAAAAAATGAAGATATTGTCACGAATAACTTGGCATTATGACAGTTCTGGAGTTCAAGCGCGAAAATACTTCGGCTCAATGTACGAACCAATTCTCCATTGCGTTAAAGATGATAAAAACTATATCTTCAACGCTGACAATATCATGGTTGAAGCGAAAACGGGTGCAAAGCGAAGACTTATAGATTATCGAAAAAAGATACCCACCGTCTACAATAGTGAGAAAGTGCCAGGAAATGTTTGGTACTTTCCCAGAGTTCGTTACCGTATGCCAGAATACGAACAACATCCCACACAAAAACCAGAAGCCTTATTGGAAAGAATTATTACAGCAAGTAGCAACGAGGGTGATGTCGTTCTTGATCCATTCTCTGGGACATTTACAACGTGCGCCGTAGCTAAAAAGCTAAACCGTAGATCAATAGGGATCGATTTACAAGAAGAGTATATTAAAATTGGTTTGCGCCGCCTGAATATCCAATCAAATTATAATGGTGAA
>CAYSDT010000009.1:0-18880 GCA_964429835.1 uncultured Ardenticatenaceae bacterium
TGTTGAATTTGATATTCAAACGTGCCGTGTCATTCGGGATGGCAGCTAATTGATAAAAATAACGGCCGTTTATTCCCATTCTCATTTTCTAAGGTGATGGGGTAAACGGCCGTTATTTTTACCTAATCTCTCCGCTAGTTCCTGTAATTCGCCCAAACGCTAAATTTCTTTGACTGGTCTAACTGGCTTCGTTAATCTCGTAACTCAATGTCGTGGGTGCAACGACTGATAACATCGCCTGCGCGGGGCAGTAGCGTGTTTCCGATAACATCATCGCCCGTTCGACCGCTTTGGGATCGACAGTATGTCCGTGCAAAATATATTTGATATGGATGCTGGTGAACAATTTGGGATGGTTGGCCGCCTGTTCAGTATGCACTTCCACCCGAAAAGAGGTCACATCCTGCCGTTTTTTCTTCAAAATAGAAATCACATCCATCGCCGTGCAGCCTGCCAGACTGAGAGCCATCAATTCCATCGGCCGTGCGCCTTCATCATGCCCGCCAACGCGCCCATCCGCGTCCAATGTGATGTTGTGTCCGCTATCCGATGTAGCGATAAATTTCATATCTCCTTGCCAATCAACTGATACATTCATAATTAAAATCTCCTTGTGAGTTTGCAGGTTGCAAGTTTGTAAGTATATATCGCGCATACTCGCTACTCGCTACTCGCTTTGGTATACTACCGCGCTTTTGGAGCTTATTATAAGCCTGATTTTATTTTTTGGTAACGACTTATGAGTGATGACACTTCCATCCCCACAGAATTTGCCCGCCGCTGCCCACATTGCGATTCAGTTGTGACCGATGCGGCTACCCGTTGCTCCATTTGTGGCGAAAAGCTCGATGGCAAGTCAGCATTACCACTTGCTCCCGTAGTGAAGTTTGTCCCCGTAGATGAAGCGGGGGCGATTGATGAGTCTGTGGTTGAAGAAGTTGTTGCCGCCGCGACTGCTCCCACTCCACAAGCCCCGCCCCCTGATTCCCCAAAATCTTGGCGACCAACGGCCGTTTTTGTATTAACGGCCGTTTTTATCATTTTCATGCTCATTATTGGCAGCCTGATTCTGCGCTATCAAGAGCCTGTGGGGGATTTAGGGCTGTTCCCGACGCTGACCCCCATCCCGCCCACGATTACGTTTACACCGACATGGACGGCGGTTCCCAGCCAAATACCGACAGAAACGGCCGTTCCCACCAGCACACCCATCCCTCCCCCCACGCCAACTTTGCAGCCACCGCGCCCCCATCAAGTCAGCGGCGGCGAAACGATGATTGGGCTGGCCGTGCGCTATCGCGTCTCCATCGACAGCATTACAGGGTTGAACAATCTGGGTGATGGCACCCAAATTCAAGTTGGGCAGCAATTACAAATCCCATGGCCGACCGCCACGCCACCGCTAACCCAAGTCGGCATCGACATTAACGGTGAACTGGTCATCGCTGACCCGACCGACTGCCAACGATACGAAGTGCTTTCGGGTGATTCGCTTGTGGTTATTGCGGCGCGATATGATGTTGATTTTGATTTGTTGATGCAGGTGAACCGCTTTGACAGCGATATGATTTTGCAGCCAGGCGACACCGTCTGCATTCCGACTATTTTGTATGGTGAAGTGCTGCCGCCCACGCCCGGCCCATCGCCCACGCCACTGCCAACTGCGCCGCCAGCAGGCCCCGAACTGCTTTACCCCATCGCTGAAACGGCCGTTAGCCCCCCAGATGGGCGGGTGATGTTGCAATGGGTTGCGGTGCAAAATTTGGCTGAAAGTGAATGGTATATGGTCGAAATGAGCGATTTGGACGAGATTGATCGCTTGCCGCGTCGTGGCTTTACTCGTGATAATAATTATCAGTTGCCCACCAGTTGGCGGCCTGCGGTCGATGAATCACATCGCATTCGTTGGCAAGTCAGCATCGTCAATGTCACCAATTGGCGCGACGATGGGCTACCGATTTACAGTTATGGCGGCGAAACCAGCACCCCCTCTTTTCTCAACTGGCTTGGCGCACTGCCAACGCCTACGCCCACGCCGACTGCTATTCCGGCGGAAACACCAAGCGAGTAGCGAGTGGCGAGTTTTACTCGCAGACTCGCAGACTCGCAGACTCGCTACTCGCCTCTTCTATCGTAAAAACGGATTATTTTGCCGTTCTGTCCCTAACATCGTCGCCGCACCATGCCCTGAAAGAATGTGCGTGTCATCGGGCAAGGGCAACACTTTTTTGTGGATGCTCTTCATTAACGTGTCGTAATCGCCGCCGGGCAAATCAGTACGGCCAATGCTGTTTTGAAACAGCACATCCCCATCAAATAAAACATGATGTTCCTTTAGATAGAAGCAAACGTGGCCGGGCGCGTGGCCGGGCGTGTACATAACATGCAATGTCAAGTTGCCCACATCAAGCGTTTGGCACGCTTCCAGCGCAACATCGGCGGCGGGGGCGATGGGGAACTCCAAGTCGTACATCGTGGCGATTTCGTGTGATCGTGCCAACATTTCATCCCCGTCGGGGTGCAGATAGATCGGGGCGTTCGTCAACTCTTTTAGCTCTTTCAGCCCGCCTACATGGTCAAAATGGCTGTGCGTGAGCAAAATATGGGTCAGTTCCCATCCATTTTCTTCGATGGTGTCGGCTAATAAACGGCCGTTCCATCCCGGATCAATAATCGCAGCTTTATTCGTCACTTCGCAAGCGAGAATGTAACAGTTGGTTTGCAGTGCGCCGAGCGGCAGTTGCATAATTTTTGGCATGTAAACTCCTTTAGAGCAGGGGAGCAGGGGGGCGGGGGAGCAGGGGAGATGGGGAGATAAAACTCCCCTGCTCCCCTGCCCCTCATCTCCCCTGCTCCCCTGCTTTGTTGTTAATGTACCAGACGATAATTTGGGGAATAACGGCCGTTATTCCCAACCCCATCGCCCCTAAAAGGAAGATGAGGGCGAATGGTAAAATGGATTCTTCGGCAAGGCCGACCGCGCCCACTATCATGCTCAGGCAGAGCGTGAGCAGGGCGATGAGGGCGATGACAATGCTCCATCGTTTGGCTTTTTTGGGGGAAGCGCGGCGTGTGCCGTGCAGTTTGCCGCTTTGGCCGTGTAAGTAAATGGGATGAAAACGGCCGTTATCATCCTGATAATAAGTCGTGTAAATGGGCAACAGTAGTTGCGTCCACTCTTTATTACTGAATTGCCCCGCCCATTTGAATTCGCGGATATGTTCTGCGCTGGACGCTTGACGGCATTGGTCAGAAACGGCCGTTTTGATCGACGCTTCCGCCTCCGGCCACGCATCATCTGTAGCGCGATTAGGTAGACGGACGGCACACCCTTCAATATCTTTGGGGGAAAACGGCCGTGCGCGTTTAATCTTGAAATTCCCTAACTTTTGGCGCAATTCCGCATGTTCTTCCAACGCGGGAGCGACGTGATTGTCATACCGCCGATCCACTGTGCCGACACGCGGCTCCCAGCGTATTTGAGTTTTGGTTATCTCTTGGGTTTGCCAACGGCCGTTTACATACTTTTCCCGATGGCTGACTACATCATAATCGAATCCCATTTCAGCCTGCCATTGCGCCGCCACGTCACTATCCACTAACCACATCGGCAAAAAGAGCGGCTGCAATCGTGCCTGCAAATGGCTGAGGGTCATATCGCTGGGCGCAAACCAGAACCGCTTGCTGAACGCTTTGAGCCGCTGCTTAATCGCTGCATCTTCAACAGCAAAAGCAAGCGTAAGTTCGGGCGGTTGGGTGTGAGAAGTGATGGCTTCGATGTCGTCGAGAGCATCAAGGGCGACTTGCCCGCAGTAGGGGCAATTGCCGCTTGTGGGCATGGTTGCCAGCAAGAAAATGCTGTTGCACGCTTCACATGCGGCAGGGATGAGATTGTCTGTATCGAACGTATCCATCGTGCCATCGTATCA
Source organism: uncultured Ardenticatenaceae bacterium (assembly GCA_964429835.1). Taxonomy (GTDB): domain Bacteria; phylum Chloroflexota; class Anaerolineae; order Promineifilales; family Promineifilaceae; genus S016-13. The sequence continues at coordinate 3,930 of CAYSDT010000009.1, forward strand.
TAAGATGGGTGAAAAGGAAAAACGGCCGTTTATCCCCATCTTTTTCCTATTCGATGCAAGCCTCAATGTTTGACTTGCTAATTTTGCACAGGTATAATGCCCTCGCGTGATGGTTTCGGATTTCTTTTTTTCACGCATAGGTTATGAATTTTAATATAGGTAATGTATCTACTATAGGTAAGACCAGAATCAGATAGCAGGAACACGAATTATGGCCCTGAAAGGCAACCTGCGTGATTTTTCCACGACGCAACTACTCAATTTAATCAATCTTGCCCGCAAGACGGGTACGCTTACCATTCAAGGTGACGAGCTTGCGCGGATGTCTTTCCGTGAAGGCAAACTCATCTACGCCCACATTGGCGATGAGACCAGCAATCAACTTGCTCATGTACTGGAATTGGCAGGCAAGCTCACGAAAGAGCAAGCACAGATTATTCAGACGCGCGTTAAGGGAAAAAGCGACAAACAAATTGGACATCTGCTTATTCAAGCGGGGTATGTAACACAGAGCGACATTATTCAAAGTGTGCGCCAATATGTACTCGGCATTGTGTATAAGTTATTCACTTGGAGCGAAGGTCTCTTCCGCTTCGATGCAAACAAGTTACCCCCATCTACCCATATAACTATCCCCATTGATTTGGAAAGCGTTCTTATGGAAGGCAGTCGGCGGGTAAAAGAGTGGGAAGTATTGCAGGAAGAGTTGCCTGATCTGGATGTATCTTTGCGTTTTACAGATAGGCCAGACGAACGTTTGAAAAATGTTAATCTGACAGTAGAAGAGTGGCGGGTTATTTCATTTATCAATCCGCAGAATTCTGTTCGTCAAATTGCACGGGCAAATAATCTAAGTGATTTTGAAATTCGACGCATTATTTATGGCATGTTGCAGGCTGGTATTGTACAGATTATCCAACCTGCTAAGCCAAAAGCTCCAGCCGCTGCGCCAGCATCTGCGCGTTCGCGCCGAAAATCAGCAGCACCAGAGCAGTCGCCAGCCGAAAAACGCGGCGTGGTAGTGCGTTTAATAGATCGTATTCGAGGGCTGTAGTTTCAAATCGACAAAAACAGCCTGATTTAATTTTCTAGGATATTTTATAATAAGTAAAGGCAATAACTATGCAAGCAGCAAAAATGGTTATTACAGGGCCGTTTTCTTCTGGTAAAACAGAATTTATCGGTGTAATTAGTGAAATTGACGTTGTTTCCACTGAGCGCAAAATTTCGAGCGCGGCTGAGGAAAAGGTCAAAGAAAGCACGACGGTGGCGATGGATTTTGGTCGCATTACCGTTGGCGAAGATTTGGTTCTCTATCTTTTTGGCACGCCTGGTCAACGCCGCTTTGATTTCATGTGGGATATTCTTTCGCAGGGTATGCTCGGTTTTGTGGTGATGGTAGATAGCACAAAGCCTGAGACGTTCCGTGAAGGCAAGCGTATCTTGGAAACATTTGACGGGTATGCACATACGCCATATGTCGTTGCGGCTAATAAGCAGGATATGGAAGATGCGTGGGATCCAGAAGATTTGCGTATCATCTTGCGCTTGCCGCCAGAAGTAAAAATCCTGCCCTGTGTGGCGACGGATAAAGAGAGTGTCAAGAATGTACTTTTGGAACTGCTCTACTCGATTTTGGAAGAAATTGATGAGATGGGGGAATAACGGCCGTTAATCGAGCATCACGCTTATTCGACGTTTCCGTTGATTGTGGATAAGCCTTAACGACTTGTTTACACCACATTTACCCGCCCTTTACGGTTCATCGGAGTGGTAGCTGTTATCATTCTTTTAGCTTCTTAAACCAAACTAATGACAACCAGTTTGTTATTACATATACGGTCTGAATAAAGACAACGCAAAGCGTTTCGCAAGTACTTTGTGAAACGCTTTTGATTATCTATTGAAGTATCTAAAAGTCGAAAATCGTTTTAGTTGATATTTCATTTTGTATTGATCCACTACTGAGGTTGATGTGAGTTCCATCGTTACCGAGCAGGGCATACTCCATTACGAATCCATCGGGCGCGGTCAGCCAGTCATTTTGTTGCACGGCTGGATAAATTCGTGGGATGTGTGGCGCGATTCGATGATGGCATTAGCCAAAACGCGCCGCTATCGCGTTTATGCCCTCGATTTTTGGGGGTTTGGCGATTCAGCAAAGGGGACAGAGAATGCGGCCGCAACATACCAGATTTCCAGCTATGTTGAGATGGTGTACCAATTCATGACGACGTTGGGGATTCAACGCGCTCCAATTATCGGTCATTCGATGGGCGGGACGGTGGCCTTGTCGATGGCTTTAGAGCATCCAGATCGTGTGGAAAAAACGGCCGTTGTTGGCGCCCCAGTTGTCGGTTCATCACTTAACCCATTTCTTCGATTAGCAGGTTATAACGCCATCGCCAAACTCATCTGGCGTTACCCCTTTATGCTCGACACCATTATGAAAATCCTGTTGGCGGGTGACTCGAAGAAAGTAAAAGCGATGATGTTCCGTGATGTGCAACGCACTACAATGGAATCATTTTTCCGCAGCATCGGCGATTTACGAGCCACTGATTTGCGCGATAGGCTAGATACATTGGAATCTCCTGTACTCGGCATGTATGGCGTAAAAGATAACATTGTCGATCCATCCAATGCCCGCTTGCTAAGCGATGGCGTTCTTGCTTCTAAGACCGTTATGATGCAACACTCACGTCATTTTCCCATGATTGATGAGTCAGACCTATTTATCGAAACATTACAAAACTTTTTGAGCGATGATGATACAAACGAATGATTTTGTAGAGTATGCACAAGAAGTATCAACAGAAGCGCAATACTACTATCCGAATAAAATGGGACGCATTGTTTTGACCGCGCTAGAGCAAATTACTGGTCGGCACGGGGTTAATGCGGTACTGAATTTAGCTGATTTACCCCATCTCGTTAATGATTATCCACCAAATAATCTAAAACGAGGCTTCTCTTTTGATGAATTTGGAGCCATCCAGCAAGCTCTGGAAGAGATGTATGGAATTCGAGGCGGCAGAGGGTTATCTCTGCGTGCTGGGCGCGAGACGTGGACATACGCGCTCAAAGAATTTGCACCAATTCTTGGCATCACCGACCTTGCGGTGCGAATGCTTCCATTAGGGATGAAGTTGAAAATTGGATTGGATGTATTTGCTGAAACATTTAACAAATTTAGTGACCAACAAGTGCGATTATCTGAGGATGATCGGGGCTATCTGTGGATCATCGAGCGTTGCCCCATCTGTTGGGGCCGCACATCCGATGCCCCCTGCTGTCATTTGGCGGTAGGCTTGCTGGAAGAGTCGCTCGCTTGGGTGAGCCGTGGGCGACAGTTTAAGGTTGAAGAAGTTTCCTGCATTGCCGCAGGCGACGAAAATTGCACTATTGTTATATCAAAAAAGCCAATTTCGTAGATAATAATGAGTTTTATTGCAGGTAACTTACAATGCGCCGTGTAATTCTTACTGAAAAATCCCATATTGCCCCGTTTAATGAACCCGCAAGGGATTTGCGGGTGCAAAACAAGCCGCTCTGGTTATGGCAGCGCGATCTGTTGGCGCGTCATGCGTCCGAAGAGCGAGAATATGAAGATTGGCAACAGGCACATGACTTAGAAACTGAGGAAGTTGAGATGCTGGTTCATCGTGATAACTTGTTTTTTAATGCAGCTTTGATTGATGAATTTGTGGAACGAGCGCAAGCAGGGCGGCGACCAGTACGACTGGCTTTCCGACAGGATGATCCATCTATTTCTACGCATGTCATTCCCTTAACCCATTCGTTTTTCCAACAAGGAGATCTGTTATTAGCAGATATGTGGTATTTGCCTCGCGGTGTGTCGCAGAGCGTAGAGGCGGAGCCGATGATTGTTGACACAGAGCCAAGCGAGGTCGGTTATTACCATGTACCGCCCTATATGGCGACTGAGGTGGGTGATCTTGTCTATCAATTGCCGAAAAAATCTTTCGTACTCATAGAAAATTGGGTACATATTTTCATTGCTGATATTTTGTTTGGGGTTTTTTCTGGTGGCGTTTTTCGGCAAGAGAGGATTGATAGCGAGTGGGTGTACAAGCTAAAATTGCTTTCACGCTCGGTACTTGAGCAGAAACAGATACGGTCTAATTCTGAAATGGTGAGTGTTGGTAACAATGTTCTTATTGATCCATCTGCAACCGTGCTGGGACCGACAAAAATTGGCGATAATGTGGAGATTGGGGCTGGTGTGGTTATTGACAATTGCATCATTGGCAGTAATGTCACCATTTCGCAGGGTTGTCAGTTGATGCTGAGTGTTGTCAGCGATGGTTGTTTCTTGCCCTTTAGAACATCGCTGTTTATGACGACGCTGATGGAGAACACGATGGTTGCCCAAAACACTTGTTTGCAACTATGTGTTGTTGGTCGTGATACGTTTATTGGTGCAGGGACAACATTTACCGATTTTAATGTTTTGTCTGGCCCGTTGAAGACATTGACGCGGGGCGGGTCGTTGGAAGAGACAAATTTACAGATTTTAGGTGGTTGTGTGGGGCATCATTGCCGCTTGAGTGCAGGGCTCACTATTTACCCGGCACGGACAGTGGAATCTGATGTTGTGATATTGGCAACAGATGATCGGCATATTTTCACCAAGAATATCATGTATGAAGAGAGTGATTTTTACGCGCATGAGGATAAGTATGATTATGTGCGCCAATATCTGCGTGAAGATGAGGATATTTTTTAGAAATTGATGGAATCATTGCTTTTTAAGTGGTAACATTGGCACATGGGCTGACAGTTGTTAAAATTACAGGTGATGGATTATTTGTTGCCCATATGTGTTATGATTGCAGGGTATGATTAGATAGAAGAGACGAAGTTATTCTAGCATTTGTGTTAGCGAGGTGATTATAAGTCACTTGATGCAAGTATAAGTGTTAAGGGAAAATTCTATGAGCGACGGCCGTATTTTAATTGTAGAAGATGATTTTGACATTTCGAATATGTTACGCATTTTCTTTACTGGACAGGGATATAATGTTGAGGTTGCAGCACGAGGCAATGATGCTTTGGAAATGTGCCGCCAACAGGTTCCCGACCTTGTTGTTTTGGATATTATGCTTCCAGATATGGATGGCTACGCAGTATGTAAATCCATGCGGACGACGACTCGTACCAGTCATATCCCCATTATCTTTTTGACCCAAAAAGACGAACGTAGTGATAAAATTGCTGGGCTTGAATTGGGCGCGGATGATTATATTACCAAGCCATTTGATATTGAAGAGCTAAAACTTCGTGTAGGAACAGCAATTCGTAATCATCAACGGTTGAATATGACGAATCCGACCTCTGGTTTGCCAAGTTCTCGGTTGATAGAAGATCAATTGCGCTCATTGATGCGGATGCAGGATTGGTCATTGTTGTTGATTGGTATTGATAATGGGAAAGCGTTCAATGATGTGTACGGCTTTATTGCTGGTGCTGAGGTAATTCGTAACACGACGTTGATCCTTAATGCGGCCGTTGATGAATTTGGTACGCTGGATGATTTTATTGGTCATGCAAGTGATGATTCTTTTGTGCTTGTGACGATGGGCGGGGATATGCAAGGGTTGATTGAGGCTCTTCGCAGCAGATTCCAAGAAAGCATTATGAATCATTATAACTTTATGGATCGCGAACAGGGGTTCATTGAGTTGCCCGGTGGGGAGCAAGTTCCGTTGATGAGTTTGTCCATCGGTATGGTTTCTAGCGAACAGCGTTTTGCAGATATTCGTGAAATCACGGAGACGGCAGCGGAATTGCGTATTCGTGATCAAGAAAGACAATTAGCGGCATAACCCTCTTTTTTATAACTGACCTACAAGGGAGTTATCGAGATTGATGGATATTGCTTTGTTACAAACGGCCGTTTGGGCCTCTTTTAGTACGCTCCGTGAAGGCATTCTCATTGCCGATCAGCAGGGGAGCGTGCAGTACGTCAACCCCGCAGTTGACGAGCTATTTTCCGTTTCCTCACCTGCTACCCTAGCAGACACCCCCATTGCCGCTCATTCAGAGTGGCGTGCGTTACTATCCCCCCCATCCACCCTTTTGCTGAAAAATGAGCGCGGCACGTTCCGCGTTGATGCTTATCCCCATCTGAACGATTTGGTGCAGATTCAAATTTCACTTGAGACTGATAAGCGAAATGATGAATTTGAACTGTTGCTTGAAGCGAACCAAGATATTACGGGGACGCTGGACAAGGAGATGGTGCTGTCTTTGATGGGACAGCAGATGATGGACGCAATTCATGGGCGTGGATATGTGATTTATCAGTGGAAACGAGAAGCGCGTGAATTGATTATGTTGCGCGAGGGGGGAGAAACGGCCGTTTCTCCCATCATTACCCCGCTTTCCACCGACAACCCTATTTACAGTACCATTCAAAACCAATCTGTGACCGTTGTGGATGCAGATGGAACTGTCATTTTCCCCATCACCATCGCCGAAGAGCCGTATGGTGTGATTGTTGTTTATGCGCCCACCGCCGCCCATGTCATTCGTGAAAACAAATTGCGACTGCTGTCAGCATTGTCTAATCAGGCGAATATGGCGTTGGAAACAGCGTTCATTTTTGAGGATATTTTTGACCGTGAGCGGTTCTATAATGCGTTAGGGCGCGTCAATCTAGCCATTAACTTTACGTTAGCCGAAACAGAGATTTTATCGCTTATCAGCGGCGAAAGTTTGCATGTGTTTAATGTAGATGGTGCGTATATTTGGCAAGTTACGACTGATAAATTGGTGGGTGTGGCCGCACATGGGCATGGAGCCGATGATTTTATCGGCTCTTCGGTTTTGTTGGTTGAGCAGGAAGCATTTGTTGCCTCCATTGCTCGTACTGGTGAACCGCGTTACGTCAATAATGTTGAACTGGATGGTGTGCATGAGTGTGGATTCCCTGCGCCAGAGATGGTTCGTTCAATTTTGGCGATTCCACTGAAACAAGAGGATGAAATAACGGCCGTTTTAGCCCTAGTCGATACCCATAATTCAGAGCGTTTCGGTGAAGCCGACATCACACGAGCGATGACATTTGGAATGCAAGTCACCATTTCCTTGCAGAATGTGCATCTTTTCAAGCAGCTTAATGAGTTGAACGCAGATTTGGATGCACGAGTGGCGCAACGCTCGCTTGAACTGAATCAGGAAGGGGATCGTTTTAAGACATTATTACACATCACCACTAAATTATCTGATAGTTTAGATGGAGAGCGCATATCCAACCAAGCATTGGCGATGGTTAGTGATGCGGTGAAGGCGACGCATGGGTTGATTGCTCTTTACGATGCCGAGCAGGGCGGGCTGGTGGTGAAGGCCACGATTGGCACTTATCAGACAGAGGCGTGGGATACGGCATTTTCGGCCCAAGATGGGTTGGCGCAAATCGTGATGAATGAACAAACGGCCGTTATCATCCCTGACAGCAACCAAGACCCGCACTGGCACAACCCTCTGCCCGATGACAAGCTAACCTCCGTCATGATCGTCCCTCTCGCCGCCAATGAAGAGGCGATTGGCGTGTTGATGCTGTTTCATCCAGAACCATCTGTATTTACGGCACAGCATGTCGAGTTGGTTGAGGCTGCTGCCATTCAAGTTGCCATCGCCATCAATAATGCGAATTTATTCCGCTACATTCGTGAACAATCAGATCGTGTTGGCACACTTTTGCAAGATGAGAAAATTGAAGCCGCCAAAAGCCAAGCTATTTTAGAAAGTATTGCCGACGGTGTAATTGTTGCTGATGAAGACAGCAAAATTATTTTAGCCAACGAAACGGCCGTTTCCATTTTAGGTATTTCCCAACGCCAGCTAATAACAAGACAGATGAAGAATTTGGTCGGCATATACGGCCGTTCCGGCCGCGAATGGTTGCGAACGATTGACCAGTGGCGTGAAAAACCAGAAGCCATCGAATCAGGCGTATTTTTGCGCGAACAATTTGAAGTTGGCGGCAAAGTCGTCCTCGTTCACCTTTCACCCGTTTTGGTACAAGGGGAATATGTGGGTACAGTGTCCATTTTCCGTGACATCACCAAAGAAGCTGAGGTTGACAAGCTAAAAACCAATTTCATCTCCACTGTTTCGCACGAATTGCGTACCCCAATGACCTCCATCAAAGGATATGCTGATTTATTGTTGATGGGAGCCGCTGGCGAATTGACTGATGGGCAGTTGAGCTATCTTAATGTTATCAAAGAGAACGCCGCCCGTATGCAGATGCTGGTTAATGATTTATTAGATATTTCGGAAATTGGGGCGGGGACGATGGCTCTGAACTTGCGACTTTTGGACATTAGCAACATTACGGCTGAGGTGGTTGATGAATATCTAAACGGCCGTGTTGCTCAAGAGGGCAAAAAACTAACGATAGAATCCACTATCACACCCTCACTTCCACTAATTCGTGCTGATTCCGAACGAATTACCCAGATTTTAACGAACTTAGTCGATAATGCATTTAACTATACGCCAGAATACGGTAGAATTGCGGTCGATCTATTTAGTGACGATGATAATGTGTATGTTGCCATTAAGGATACGGGCGTTGGTATTTCAGAAAATGACCTCGCTAACATTTACGACCGCTTTTTCCGCTCCGACAAAGCTGACGTGCAGAAAATATCTGGCACAGGATTAGGATTATCCATCGTGCATACGTTAATTGGAATGCACGGCGGTACGCTGGATGTAAAAAGCATAGAAGACAAAGGATCAACATTTACGATTAGTTTCCCTATTGCATATGATGGGACTGGTGTGAATTAAGATGTAGTTATGGCAAAAATTTTAATTGCGGAAGATGATAGAGATATACGCGAACTGGTCGTTTTGACGCTGGGATTCAGTGGATTTACGGTGACGGGTGTGGAAGACGGCCGTTTTGCTGTCGAAGAAGCCGCTAAAAACAGTTACGATATTATTTTGCTGGATGTGAACATGCCGCGCACAACGGGCTATGAAGCGTGCCGTGAAATACGGCAGGGCGGCATGAATCAGGAAACCCCGATTATTATTTTATCAGCATCAGGACAGGAAGAAGAACGCCAACAAGGGGTGGATGCAGGCGCAACTGGGTATGTGATGAAACCATTTGCACCAGACATGCTTGTGCAAAAAATTAATAGCATGTTGGATGAGTAAAATGATAGCACAAGGAATTTACGCTTAAATGAGTATTACGACAGTTGGAAATCAACTTATTCATTATGAGGTTTTGGGTCGGGGACGGCCGTTAATCTTCATTCACGGATGGGTAGGGTCATGGCGATATTGGTGGCCTTCCATGCAAGCTATGTCGTCGCGTCACCGCTCATTTGCCTTTGATTTATGGGGATTTGGTGATTCCAGTAAAGCAACCGATAAATACTCTGTTGCCTCCTACGTTGAGATGATCGATCAATTCATTAGTCAACTTGGTATCTCTAAACCAGTTGATATAGTCGGACACTCTTTAGGTGCAATTGTGGGTTTGGCTTACACTAATCAGCATCCAGACAGTGTACGACGGCTCGCTGTCGTCTCCATGCCTGTGCAGGGTTCGTACATTGACAGTCGTTTAGCAACGACTGATCCTGAAACATTTGCCAGTAAATTTATGGGCAAGGCGAACAACTTCTCCGAAGTAAGTGCCGAAGTACGCAAAACCGATCCAGCCGCCATGAATCAACTGGCAGCCGAACTACGCGGTCATAACTTAATGAACGAAATCGCAAATTGCCCACGCCCCTTCCTGATGGTGAATGGCGCACAAGATTCGATCATTCAGCCGCCGCGCAGTGAAAAGCAGTATCTGGAAAGTATGGGCGGCAATCGTTCCATCGTTGAACTTGAAGGCAGTGATTACTTCCCCATGTTGCAAGAAAAAGCGAAATTTAATCGCCTGTTGCTTGATTTCACATCAGCCGCAGACGATAGTCAAGGGCAAATTGCCCCCAAAGAGTATTGGCAACGGCGTGTACGTTAGCTAACCTCCCACACTACTCCCCTCTATACCCTTCCACTAGAACGCATTTTAGTTTGGGGGCAAAATAGGATATTCCTGCGGCATCGGTTAAAAACCGATGCCTGACACAAGAAACGCGCTGAAAGTAGCCCGCTTTTAGCGGGCTTTTGTATATCAGACACCGATTTCAATCGGTGTCGCGCTCGCCCCAGAACTGAAATACACCTACCCCATTTCTTAATCTTCACACGCTCCCTTTCGGTGCTATAATTCTCCCTTCGTCGATTTCTGATCGGCAATTACATTGAATATAAAGAAAACCGTAATGGTCAAAGGTGATGTGTTTCAACTAACCTCTGACCAATACATATTTTGGATGTTTTATTATGGTATCAGACCGCTTTGGACGCACAATTAACTACCTCCGTATTTCACTAACCGATAAATGCAACTTGCGTTGCGTTTACTGTATGCCAGAAGATATGACCTTTCGCCCGAAAGCTGAATTGCTTCAAGATGATGAGATTGTTCGATTAGTGAATATCTTTGCTAAATTGGGTTTTCATAAATTTAGATTAACAGGTGGTGAACCAACACTTCGCATGAATGTTGTCGATATTATTGAACGCATTGTTAAAACAGAGGGTGTACAGACAGTTGCCATGACGACTAATGGGCTGTTGCTGGATAAACTGGCGCAACCGATGGCTGATGCAGGTCTACAGCGTGTCAATGTCAGTATTGACACATTGGATTCAGATAAGTTTAAAAAATTAACCCGTTGGGGAACGGTTGATGAAGTATGGGACGGCATTCGCGCCGCCGAAGAAGCGGGGATTGAAGTCAAACTGAACGCCGTCGTGGTCAGAAATTACAACGACAAGCAAGATGCAGTCGATTTGGCACGTTTGACGCTGAAAAACGAGTGGCAGGTACGCTTCATCGAAATGATGCCCTTTGGCGACGTGGCCGATTTTCAACAATCGGGTACGGTGAGTCAAGAAGAGTTGATGGCGACGATTGGGGCTGAACTGGGGGAATTAACGGCCGTTAATGACGGCAATCTCGACGGTGAAGCCCAACTTTACAAGTTGGCGGGGGCGATGGGAACAGTCGGCTTCATTAGCTCCGTCACCCAGCCATTTTGTGCCAGTTGCACACGCGCCAGATTAACCGCAGACGGCCGTTTACGGTTGTGTCTGTTGCGCGAAAAAGAAGTCGATCTGCTCACCCCCATGCGTGCTGGCGCGACTGATGCCGAACTCGCAGGAACCATCACCGAAGCGATTTGGTGGAAACCATGGGGACATAAACTTGATCAAGATGTTATCCCGCTTAATCGCGGCATGTCTGAAATTGGCGGCTAAACAATGATTAACAATTGACTCTACCGAAAAAGGTGTCAAAACCAAAAAATTGAACTCTTTGGTTTTGGTATCTTTTTTCGGTAGAGTCAAATATATGCTTGGGTACTTAATAATCCTACCGAATAAACATCATTTCCTGATACGTCGGCAACGGCCATAAATCATCGGCGACGATGGCTTCCAGCGCGTCGGCATGGGCGCGAACGGCCGTCATTGCTGGCACGACCACTTTCCCCATATGCGCCACTTCATCCGTGATTTTATTTCCGTGATGGTTCAGGCTTGATTCCAAAACGGCCGTTTTTTCACGCAACGCCTTTATTTCAGCAACAATCATCGCTAACGCACTGGTATCCGCTTCCAATCCAACCGCCTGCACACTAGCCGCCGAAGTCGCCAATTCGGTTTGATAGCGCAATGCGGCGGGATAAATCATCGTATTTGCCATTTCTACCATCAATCTAGCCTCCACATTGATTGACATAACGTATTGTTCTGCGTACACATCCAAGCGACTGCGGACTTCGCGCTCATTCATTACGGCATATTTGCCGTACAGGGCGATGGCTTCCGCGTCACTAGAGGCGGGCAACGCTTCGACGGTTGTTTTGAAATTGGGCAGCCCGCGCTTGGCGGCTTCTTCCTGCCAAGCGTCAGCGTAACCGTCACCATTGAAAATAATACGGCCGTTTTCCACCATAATCTCATGCAGCACCGCTTGCACCGCCAAATCAAAATCGCCTTCGTTCGCTTCCAACTTCGTCGCAATATAATCCAGCGATTCCGTCACGATGGAGTTCAGCACCATCAATGGGCCAGCGATGGATTGGCTTGAACCGACGGCGCGGAACTCAAATTTATTGCCTGTAAACGCTAACGGGCTGGTGCGATTGCGGTCGCCCGTGTGACGGGGCAATGGTGGCAGCGTGTCCACGCCGATGTTCAAAATATCCTTCGATTGGGCGGGTTTGGGGCCGCCTGCTTTGATTTGTTCAAAAACTTCCGTCAATTGGTCGCCCAAAAAGATGGAAATGATGGCTGGCGGGGCTTCATTCGCCCCCAAGCGATGGTCATTGCCGGCTGAACCGACGACGGATCGCAACAGCGGCGCGTACTTGTCTACCGCACGAATCACGGCCGCGCAGAAGATCAGGAAGCGGGCGTTGTCCTGCGGCGTGTCGCCCGGCTCCAGTAAATTCCCCTGCGTCGCACTGCCAAACGAAAAGTTGACGTGCTTGCCCGACCCATTCACACCCGCGAACGGCTTTTCGTGCATCAGGCAGGTCATCCCATATTTTGTCGCCACGCGGGAAAGCGTCGTCATCGTCAATTGCTGATGATCCGTCGCCACATTTGCGTTTTCGTACACGGGAGCCAACTCATATTGGCCGGGCGCGACTTCATTGTGGCGCGTTTTAATCGGCACGCCGAGCTTGAAAAGTTCGTGTTCCACTTCCAACATGCACGCCAGCACCCGCTCTGGAATGGCGCCGAAATAATGGTCGTCAAGCTCCTGCCCTTTGGGGGATGGTGCGCCGAACAGCGTGCGCCCAGCGTTCAACAGATCGGGGCGGGCGTAGTAGAAATTTTGGTCGATGAGGAAATACTCTTGTTCCGCGCCCGCGCTGGTGGTGACAAGGCTGCCATCATCATCGCCAAACAGCTTGAGGATGCGTTGCGTTTGCACATTCAACGCCTTCATCGAGCGCAACATTGGCGTTTTCTTGCCCAGCGCTTCACCGCTCCACGACACAAACGCCGTCGGGATGCACAAAATCGTGCCGTTCGCGTTTTCCAAAATGTACGCTGGACTGGTCACGTCCCAAGCGGTGTAGCCGCGTGCTTCAAATGTGGGGCGCAAGCCGCCCGTCGGGAAGCTGGAACCATCTGGCTCGCCTTGAATAAGCTGTGCGCCGCTGAATTCGGCGATGGCACTGTCGCCGCCGTTGGGCGAGAGGAAGCTGTCATGCTTTTCGGCCGTCCGTCCCGTGAGCGGGTAGAAAACGTGGGCGTAATGAGTCGCCCCTTTACCAATCGCCCAATCTTTCATGCCGTTGGCAACCGCATCGGCGGTGGACAAGTCGAGGGCGGCTCCCTGTTCGATAGTGCGTATCAGGGATTTGTATACGCCTTTGGGAAGGCGTTTTTTCATAACGGCCGTGTTGAACACATTTACGCCGAACAGTTCCCCCGTCGGGGTGTCGGCAAAGTTCAACGGTGCGGCGATGGGTTGATAGTTAATGACTGCTGAAATCGCTTCTAATCTTGCTTTATTTCCACTCATTGTTGCGCTCCTTGAGGAGCGAGTGGCAAGTAACAAGTTGCAAGTTGCAAGTCTGCAAGTCTGCAAGTGCTATCCACTTACCCACTTACCCACTTGCAACTTGCCCGCTTGCTCGCTTGCAACTTGCTCGCTTGTAAATAAAAAATGCCTCCGCAACACACAAAAATGTGCTGCGAAGGCATCTTGGCCTGAATTTATATTCTTTTTACGTCGGATTAACCGACGGGCGACATTCTAGCGGTGCTTTTTGGATTCGTCAAATTTCCAAAAAAGACCTGACAGGTTTTTTGCGATATTCGTGTGAAACGGGAGGTGTTGGTGAAACCTGTCAGGTCTGGCTACAATTTCGTCAAAATTTCCGTCCCTGCTTTGGTGATGGCGATGGTGTGTTCAAACTGAACTGACAATGAGCCATCTTGAGTGATGACCGTCCAGCCATCATCCAATAAATGCCACTTTTCGCCGCCAGCATTAATCATCGGTTCGATGGTGAAAACCATGCCCGGCCGCAATTTTGGACCCCGCTTGTCTTGTCGAATGTGGGAAACGGATGGGTTTTCGTGCAGATTGCGCCCGATGCCATGCCCGCCCCACTCTTCGACAACCGTCACCCCTTGCGTGTCGGTGTACGCTTGAATGGCGCGGCCAACATCATTCAAATAGCCGCCGCGCTGTGCGGCTTCAATCCCCACCCGCAACGCCTCTTTGCCGATGTCCATCATGCGCTCCGCTTCTTTGGAAATGTTGCCGACGGGGAAGGTGACACACGCATCGCCGCAATAGCCGTTATAACGCAAGCCAATATCAATGCCGATGATGTCGCCATCTTTCAGGATGCGATTATCGGGCAGGCCGTGACAAATTTCGTTGTTAATGGAGGCGCAGATGGTGCCAGGAAAGGGGGGATGACCGTCGTCACTGCCTTCATACCCTTTATAAAGCGGGGTTGCGCCGCGATCTGTGATGTATTTTTCGGTCAGTTGGTCTAATTCATATAAGCTGATGCCGGGTTTGATGTTTTCTTCCAATAGGGCGAAACATTCGGCAACCAGCTTGCCTGCCACTCGCATTTTGGAGATGGCACGGCCGTTTTTTAATCTCATAAAAGTTCCTCTGTAGATGAAGAGCAGTCTGCTAGACTGCCATGTGCAGGCAGGCTACTTGCGCTCCATTTTTCTTGTTTAGGTATTGAACGGGGGAGTATATCATTGAGTAACGGCCGTTTCCACTTTTGCGCGGGTGTATTTAGGACGAGTGCATACTAATTTTATCTTATATAGAACGACGTGGATACGGT
>CAYSDT010000010.1:0-12868 GCA_964429835.1 uncultured Ardenticatenaceae bacterium
CACGAGTATCGTGAAAAAACCTGTCAGGTCTCCCCCGAAATTTTGAGAAGATACGTTGTATACGATAATCGCCCTTCGCTGATAATTTTTCATCATCGCCAAAGATCATTCAGAATCGTTACTTTTCGTTGATAATTGACCATTGACAATTTGGTCTACATTTCTAAAGTAGGCGGTTATATACCCGTGTCGCCATCATTTCCCAATCGTTGGCCTAGTTCAATGAACATTTGCGCCAATTGGTGGCGGGATGCTTTCTGGTGATCGAGAGCTACGGCGGTGTCCACAAGTTCTTGGTGCAACCCTTCATCACGTTGCCGTGTTTCCATCTGCATGGATTGCATCCGCTCTGTCTTCTCAACGTGAAGCACGTCTATCTGATCGCTTAAATCTTTGCTTGCATTCCGCAGTCTGGTGAGAAAATCGGCTGTTAATTCTTCTAAACGGCCGTTAAAATCCTTCTGAAAGGCGCGAATCTGAGCAGATTGTGTGCCATCTTGCGTCTCAATACGGGTCGTAAGTTCACGTCTGATGGTGCGGGATTCGTCCATCTGTTCAGCAGATTGGGTATCCATACGATCCGTCAGTTTTTGTTCAATTTGGCGCAGTTGCGTATCATGGTCATGCTGCTGCCTGTCCATGCGCGTACCCATATCTTTTCGCAACGTCATCACTTGTGCCGATGAACTGTCAGTCAAAGAGCCAACTTTTTCATCAACCAAGCCGCGCAACTCCTTCCGCAATGACTCTATTCTGGCATCCAACTCTTCCAGTCGTTTATCTGTGGAACGGGTTTGCGAACCATAGAGGATATGCCGTAATCGCTCTAGTTCATTGGGCGAAGGGTCAGCCGCAGCGGGCGACGGTTCGGGAGAGGGGGATTTGGGTTTGGGGGGATTAACGGCCGTTTTGGTATCCATTTCAGCCGTTTTTTCTGTACTATTCTGGGGAGGGTCTTTTTTATTGAACATTTTGCTAAAGCTCCTATATTATGAAGGGAAGAAGATTGTGAAGATGATCGCATAAAAACGGCCGTTAAGCAACGAATTTACGCAAATTATACTCCACCTACTCACCCCACATCTAACAGTTGACGAATCTCGTACAGTGCTTGGTTATTGTCGGCAAGCGATTCTGTGCTGGACTGGATTTGTTGGGATAAACGGCCGTTTTCCACCGCCATCCCCACCTGTTGACTAATCGTCGTCAGCAAGCGCACCTGTCGCGGCAACCATCGTGTGGGAGAATCCATCCCCACCGCCAACACGCCGACCACACCGCCGATACCCAACAGCGGCAACACCGCCATCGCCCCCAATTCGCGCTCCACATCAGACGCATCGACCAGTTCCATATCTTCGATGAACACCCCTTCGCCCGCTTTTGCCGCCTCCCCTTCAATGCCCACGCCCCACGCCAACAATGTGCGCCCTTCCACGAATTCACGCGACAAACCGACACGCGCCCGCATTTCTAGCTCATCACCATCGCGCAGGTAGAGCCACACCGCTTTGGCAGGGATGGTTTCACGGATTTTGACGATAAGTTCGTACAAAATCAGCGCAGGATCATCTTGCAGGCGTAACAACATTTCGCCGATGGCGTTGAGGGCGGCGAAGTCGGCACTATACCGCTCGCTCTCCTCTTCGGCCGAGATCATCGCCGTCAACACCCGCTCCAAATCGGCATCAGATGCGCCGCTGGTGAGCGTTTTGTCCAGCGCGGCGGTGCTGGCGATGGGCAAGGTGACGGGCGCAAGCGGCACGTCGGTCAGATAGGGCATGAGGCGGCGAATTTCGCGCAGGGCATCATCAATATCATCGGGGGTGAGGTCGCCTGATTCATTAACGGCGATGACGACAACGATGTCGGGATGGTCACCTTTGTCCATCAAGGAAGCCAGCACGGAACGTGCGCCTTCTTCTTCTAAACTGACGAGCAGGGGAATGTCTTTGGCTGCTTTGGCACTGCTAAGATCGTCCACCAGCAGGTTGCGATTGCTGAGTTGGGTGAAGGGGAAGATATTGTCTTTGGGATAAAAACGGCCGTATTTTCCCGTAAACAGCGGCGACAATCCATAATCGGCCACCATATGAATGAGTTCCTCTTCATCATCTTCAAGGATGAAAATCGCTCCCATCGAGCCGCCCAGTTTGGTGACAATTTCACCAAATTTCACTTTCAGCGGTGCCAACAATAATGGACTGGTGAACCCTGTTGGGCCAAGTTCATCGCTTTCCTCTTCCCAATCAAGCAGGCTTTCGGCTGTCGCCCACAACTTTTCGCGCAAATTGAGCGATTCAAGGGCAACGGCCGTTCCTTGTGCAATAGCGATGAGGCAATGGACATCAGCGGCGGTGAATTTGCGCTGTGTGTGTGTGCCGACGAGCAACGCGCCCACCAAATCATAACCCGATTGCACGGGCAGGCTGACCAAGCTGCTGACATCGGCGGCGGCCAACAGCGCGTTTTCATTGATATTGGAACCAGAACCAAGTTCCAACAACGCGCCCTTGCCCGCCACAAGATGGGGCATCAACACGGCCGCACTTTCATCATATTGCCGCCCCGTGAGGATGCGTACCATCTCAGGGGTTAATCCCTGATGTACGCCCATCGTCAAATTTTTGGTTTCGGGATCGATAAGGATGATCGCCCCGACTTCGGAGCGGGCTGTTTTTAACGCCTGACTGAGTGCTAATTGCAAAACGGCCGTTGTTTTTGTCTGTCTGCTTGCTTGATAATTAAACGTCGTCAACGTGCGTATCACACGATTCCGATACCCAATTTCAGAGCTGGCAAGCCGCATAGCCGAGCGATACTGTTCTAATTTCATGATAGTTCCCTGTAACACTTTATCGTCAGATCCTTGGCCGCGCCGCCAGCTCACAAACGGTAAGCCCCCCAACTTAAACCCTTGTTTCTCAATATCTTGCTTCATGACCGTTCACCTAAATTCACAAACTTACCACCGTAAGTTGCCTGATGAACCTGCCAACGACTATTTCACAGACATATTTCCCATAAACAACAGTGTAGCATGTTAGCGGAAAATTTATCAATACACAATGCAAAACAGCCCGCAGCTAATAAATTTATTAACTGCGGACTGCATGTTTTATACTACAAAACATAGAGTGCATTCCCAAAGTGGGACAAACTGGTCAATATCCGTCATTCGTCCTGCAAAACAAGAAAAATCACCGTTTTTGTCCGTATCAGTATCCCCATATAACAACCCTTTTTACCGAATTCTATCAGGATCATACTGTGAGAATGCACCCCATCTATATCAAGTTATCTACCGCGCAACAGTGTCATACTGCAACAACATTTGTCCAGCACTATCGTTTATAATCAACTTTCCACTATTGATTTCAAATGTCGCGGCAAGCGGCATAGCGGCGAAGTACGCATCTTCTTCCGCCACCATTTCAGGCGTACACATCATTCCTGTACCTGATGGCGGTGCAATTGTGATATTGCTTCCGCTGACGCTGTAGCTGGTGTTATAAGTGTTGCAACCACCACTACCGCTCATGTTACCGCTGTCTGTGAAAGAAGCTGTAATTACACCAACGACAACTTGGTTCACATTCATCGCCGTTAATTTCCAATTTGTGCCAGCCAATGGATTATCTGGCGCGGCATCGGTGACAACAACGGTTGATTCGCGTGTTTCCGTCTGCCCATTGCTGCCGCGTGCTTCCAAACGATACACATATTGCCCGGCCGCATCTATACAATCAGGCATGGAGCTGCTGAACGAGCCATTATCCACAATGACATTTCCATTTTTCAGCACGCGCACATTTGTTGTGCCGCCGCCAACACTCCAACTGATTGTTGTGCATTGACCTGTTTCCAACTGGTTCGGCGTGGTGCTGAACGAATTGATGACTGGTGGCGGATCGGGGGGGATGGGTGTCGCCGTTGGCGGTGTTGTCGTTGGCTGGTACACCTGTGCATTTTTCTGCTGCTGTGTTGTGCCGCCTGGCCCCGTCGCCGTTAAGCGATAAATCTGCTCGCCAACGGCCGTTGGGCAATGTTGACGTGAACCAGCATCTGGCGCATTTGAATCTAACGTACTGCCATTAACGGTAATGTTCACATTGCTCACATCACCACGCACATCCCATTGCAAGACGGTGCAATGTCCAAGAGGCAAGCTGCTGGGTTCAACAGTAAAGCGTTGAATTGTCGGCGCACCAGCGACTGGTATCACATTGATTTGCACCTGTCGCAATTCAATAAGGCCATCTGTGCGCTGCACCCGCATCTCATAGATGGTTGTCGTGGCGGGGCAGACTTGGCGGCTGCCTGTGCCTGTAACTGGGTAATTTTGGTACGGTTCGCCCAATGGATAAACCCATACAGCGTCGATATTAGATACTTCCCAGCGTAACACGGTACATTCGCCTTGTGTGATCTGTGTTGAATCGGCCGTGAAATTGATGTCGGCTGATGGGGTAGAGGTTGGCGCAGGTGTGGGCGTTGGTGCGCCGGGAACCATAATGCCAACCCAGAAACGATCACCAAAACCTTCATTTTCGGCGTTACGCAATTCCCACACACCTTGATAAGTGCCGGGATAAAGCGGGGCAACCATTGGGATGGTCAAATCAATCGTTTGGCCGGGTTGAACAACTTGCGACATATTTGTCGGCGAGCCGCCCATCGCTGCCAGCGGGCTGTTACCGCCAACATAGACAGCGCGGTAATCGGTTGTCCAGTCGCATGTGCCGACATTGCGGAATCGCCATGTTTTGTCGAATGGCTGTCCAGGTGCAAGCACGGGCGGGCTGGTCATCCCTTTATCGTCATAAGTTACGTCAGCGACATATTGCATCGCATCGTAACATTCATCGGGGGCGGGATCGGGGTTGGTTGGTGGTTCGGGGTCGATAATTTCTGGCATTTCCTCTAATCCAAGATAGAGTTCTGCCAAATCGTCAACGGATCCGTTCATTTGCAATACACCTAAAGCACGATTGATTTCAGCTTGTAGATCACTTTCGCCTTTGCCCATGGCGATGGCGAAGCGTTGCGTGTACAGCCCTTCTTCTGAGTTTACAAATTCATTATTGGCGGCGGCAATGCTGTCACCAGCCAGTTTATCTAAAACGATAAGGTCGATCTGCCCTTCGGCAAGTTCTTCAACAGCTTCATCCACCGTTTGATAGACGGAGAAGCTGGTGAGGGGAACGAGTTCGGTTTCAACAAGGTTCTCAAACAGCCAATCGGCGTAGACAGAGCCTTTTTGTACGCCAATTTTGTAATTGGCAAGGTCTTCGACGGTGGCGATGGTGAGGGGATTTTCAACGGCCGTTAATATACTATCATCCGTTGCAAAATAAACATTGCTGAAATCAACATACTTGGCACGATCTGGCGTAGCTGAGATAGCCGAAATGGCAACATCAATCTGATTAACCAGCAGTGCATCACCCAAGCCGTCAAAAGCCATGTCATGGAATTCAACGGGATACCCCATTTCTTGAGCAATCGCATTCATCAGGGCAATATCGAAACCATCGAGTTGGAATTCGGCGTTGTACGCTTCAAAGGGGGCGTAATCTGCGGCCGTACCGACGACAATTTTGCCTTCGGCTTGTACTTTTTCCCATGAACTGTCGTACTTAGTGGCTTCTGCTATTTCGGTGGCCGCAGCTGCCAATGTCGGCACTTCGGCGGGTGAAGCCACTGTCGGTACAGTTACCTCTTCATCATTGCCGCCACACGCGACAAGCGCGAGCAACAGAACAAAAACAAGAGCAATCATCGTTGTCATTTTTTGTTTCATTATTCATTCTCCTTTCTACTATAACTTCGCTTTACAATTGTTTAGGCGAGGCACAATTGCCTGCAACCTTCTATACTTTACCTGTTTTCAGATGAAGATTCCACAATTGAGGGGGTAAACGGTGCATTTCAGTTCTGGGGCGGGCAACGACACCGATTAAAATCGGTGTCTGATACATAAAAGCCCGCTGAAAGCGGGCTGGTTTTAACGCGCTTTCAGCACGTTTCTTGTACCAGACATCGGTTTTTAACCGATGTTGTGAAAGCAGATTGTCTTACCCCCAAACTGAAATGCACCCCCATCAAATCTCATTTTGCCCGCCCATAACGGCCGTGTTATACTCCGAATCACATTATGAATACTTTTAACTATGAAAGTGGGTTCACTCCCCACTTTTTTGTTTTCTATAGACAAGTTGCACTATAAATCAGGCAACAAAATCACCAGATAGGATGGATTGATGAAATGAAAAGCGCATTTATTCTGGCATTCAACGAAATTTGTGAAGAACGCGGCCTCACGAAAGAGGATGTTTTTCAAGCATTAGAAACCGCCCTCGTTTCCGCCTACCGACGAGACATGGGCGTTTCAGCCTCCCAAGCCATTGAAGTGGAGATTGACCCGCATACAGGCGCACCGACCGTCTTTGCTGAAAAAGAGGTCGTCGAAGATATTTTCGACAGCCGCACGGAAGTTTTGCTTTCCGTTGCCCACGCAGAGGGACATACCGACGCACAACTTGGCGATTTGGTAATGGCCGACAGCACGACCGAGAGTTTCGGCCGTATTGCCGCCCAAACAGCCAAGCAAGTCTTGCTGCAACGTGTCCGCGAAGCCGAACGGGAACATCTTTTTGAAGATTTCTCCGAACGGGAAGGCGAACTCGTCAACGGCACGGTGCAAAGCATCAGCGGTCAACACGTCACCATCGGTTTGGGACGGACGGAAGCGATTTTGCCCCGCAGCCAACAAGTTGGCCGCGAACGGTATCGCGCCCATGACAAAATCCGCGTCTATGTATTAGAAGTACGCCGCACCAATCGCGGCCCGCAGATTTTTGTCAGCCGTAACCATCGCAACTTGTTACGCCGCTTGCTGGAATTGGAAGTACCTGAAATTTACAACGGTCAAGTTGAACTAAAGAGCATCGCTCGTGAAGCAGGGCAGCGTTCCAAAGTGGCCGTGCAAGCGTTACAGCCGGGCGTTGACCCCGTTGGCGCATGTGTCGGTATGCGCGGTGTGCGTATTCAAAGCATCGTTCGTGAACTGAACGACGAAAAAATCGACGTAATCGAGTGGAATCCTGACCAAAAGCAGTTTATCGCTAAAGCGTTAAGCCCAGCGCGAGTTTCCCACGTCTTTTTGGAAGATAACCCTGATACGGGAAGAACGGCCGCTGTCATCGTTCCTGATGATCAACTGTCGCTTGCCATTGGGCGCGAGGGGCAAAATGCACGCCTCGCCGCCAAATTGACAGGATGGCGCATTGACATCAAGAGCTTGACCGAAGCGGCTAGTGAATCACTAGCAAACCTAGGTCATGCGGCCGCAGACCCATCCATCGTCAAGAACAAAGAGATGTTGGAAAAAGCGCGTGATGTGCTGGAGAAAAAAGCGGCTGGCCGACCGATTACATCGGAAGATTACCATACACTCAGTCGTATTGTGCAGGGTGTGGAAGGGCAGATTGTTGCCGAGCGCGTCACCAATTACGAAAATGTTCGTAAAGAGCGCGTGAATGCGCGTAAACAAGTGCCTGCAATTGCTTGGACGTTGTCGCTGGATGTGTTGGACTTGCCCGGCCGCGCACACAATTTGCTGCTCGACAATGAAATCGAAACGGTTGGCGATGCGATGTATTTCTTAGCATTGGGCGACGAGCGATTATTGGCATTCCGTGGCTTTGGCGAAAAGGCGTTGGAAGATTTGAAGGCGCATGTATTGGCGTATGAACTTCCTGTTGATGAGAATGCTGAGGAAGAGGAAGTGGTGGAAGAGGTTGTGGAAACGGCCGTTATTCCCGAAACTGAAACCGAAGAAGAAATCGCTGAGACTGAAGAAGAAGTTGTCGAAGAAGAAGCAGCAGCAGTTGTCGAAGAAGAGCCGGAAGAAGAAATTGATCCCGTTGACGCGATTGATGACTTGTCCAAACCTTTGATCGACACGTCACCAAAACCAAAACCTAAGAAAGGCAAATCAGCCGTTATTATTGCGCGTAAGCCCCGTCAGGAAATTGGCGGTGATGATTCAGTCACCCGCAAGGGTAAACAGCTTGTTTACGATGAAAAACTGGGCGAAGTTATCACCAAACGCAAACGTAAACGCGGCCGTCAAGACGACTGGAGCGTGGACGAGTGGGAATAATCCGTCATTTCGACCGTAGGGAGAAATCTTCGCTCTTACCGAGACGAGATTCCTCACCCCTTCGGGGATTCGGAATGACACTGATAAGTTAAAATGGGTAAAGCAAAACAACCCAAGCGGCAGAAGCCGCAGCGCAGTTGCATTGTTTGTCGGCAGAAAACCGACAAACAACAGCTAACGCGCATTGTAAAAACACCTGATAGCGGCATCGTCGTTGACCGAACTGGAAAACAAAACGGCCGTGGGGCGTATCTTTGTAACCAGCCTTCATGCTGGGACAAAATTATCAATAATACGCGCATCCTCGATCAGGCATTAAAAACGAAAGTAACAACAGACGATATCACCGCTATCGCCGCCCATAAACCTGCCACAACTGGCAGCGATGGGGAGGCATAGCAGGGAGCGACTTATTTATGGCTGAAACAATACAGTCCATCCAATTACCCGACTTCATCAGTGTGCGCGAACTGGCGCAAACGATGGAAGTCAGCCCCATCAATGTCATCAAGCAGTTGATGAGCAATGGCATCATGGCGAACATCAACCAAGAGATTGATTTTGATACGGCCGCCATCGTTGCCGAAGAGATGGGCTTTACCATTGAATCCGCCACCGAAGTTGCCATCGTAGAAGAGGCCGCTGCCGTTGTTGAAAAGGCTGGTGAACTTGCTTGGCGCAAAGTATTGGCAAATGAGGATGACGAAAATCTTATCGCCCGTCCCCCCGTCGTTACGATGCTGGGGCATGTTGATCACGGCAAAACAACCTTACTGGATGTTATTCGCCGCGCAAACGTGCAAGAAGGCGAAGCTGGCGGTATTACCCAACATATTGGGGCGTACCAAGCAACCCAAGATGGGCAGCTTATCACCTTTTTAGACACGCCCGGCCATGCCGCTTTCACAGCGATGCGGGCGCGTGGCGCACAAGCGACCGATATTGCCATCATGCTGGTGGCCGCCGATGATGGTCTGATGCCGCAAACACGCGAAGCCATCGACCACGCCAAAGCGGCCAATGTGCCGATCATTGTCGCCCTTAATAAGATAGATTTGCCCAACGCCAACACGCCCATGGCGATGCAGCAGTTAAGCGAATACGGTCTAATTCCTGACGAATGGGATGGGGATACGATGGTTATTCCTGTCTCGGCCAAAGAGAAAATTGGCATTGAAGATTTATTGGAAGCGATTTTACTTGTCGCCGAAGATTTAGAACCGCGTGCGAATCCGAATGCGTCGCCCACAGGCACGATTTTGGAAGCACGAATGGCGCGTGGACGCGGCCCGATGGTGACCGTGTTGGTGCAAAACGGAACGCTGAAACAGGGTGATACCTTGATCGTCGGTGAGTATTACGGCCGTATCAAAGCGATGTATGATTTCATGGGCAAGAAAGTGAAAGTTGCACCGCCATCCACCCCCGTTTCCGTTTCTGGCTTGAAAGGCATTCCCAATGCAGGTGACCAATTCCATGTGGTAAAAGATGAGAAAACTGCCCGCAAAGAAGTTGCCCGCGTCGAAGAAGAAAACCGTCAAGAATTACGACATGGCGGCTCAGCGACCAGTCTGGAAGCATTTTTTGCCAATTTACAAGAAGGCGAATCAAAAACGCTGAACTTGATTATAAAAGCAGATGTGCAAGGCTCGCTGGAACCCATCGTCAACTCGCTTGAAAAACTAAGTTATGAGGATATTACGGTTGATATTATGCACGCTTCCACTGGCAACATCACCGAAAATGATGTGATGCTGGCCTCTGCGTCACAAGCGATTATTATGGGCTTTAATGTGACTTCAGATGCGATTGCACGTTCGGCAGCGGCGAGCGAACAGGTCGAAATTAAGCAATACAGCATTATTTACAAGCTGATTGAAGATGTGGATAAGGGGCTGAAAGGGTTGCTGGATCCCGTGTTTGAAGAGGTCGTTATCGGCCGTGCGGAGGTTCGTGAAGTGTTCCGTATTCGCGGTGTGGGACAGATTGCTGGTTCATACATGCGGACGGGTATCGCTAAACGTAATTCAAAAGCGCGGCTCATTCGCAACAATAAGTTGATTCATGCTGACAGAGTTTCCAGCTTGAAACATTTGCAAGACAATGTGCGCGAAGTGAAAACTGGCTTTGAATTTGGTGTAAATCTTGCCAATTGGGACGATTATCGTGAAGGTGACATTATTGAGTTCTTTACGGTAAAAGAAATTCCTGTGGATTAAAATGGGACACTGGTTTCACGGATGAACACAGATAGTAAATAGAGATAGAATTTAGTGACGCGATCTGATGATCGCGTTATCTGTTTAAGAATTTAGAAGTTTAACTCCCTCGTTCCACGCTCTGCGTCGCAGGGAGGACGCAGAGCGTCCAATCTGCATTCCCACGCAGAGCGTGGGAACGAGAAAAACAAGGCGGTAAGCGATGAGTAAAATTCGTCGTCAGCGTGTGGCTGACCAAATCCAAGTAATCATGAGTGAGCTTTTTTTGCGCGAATTGAGCGATCCGCGTTTGTCTAATTTGACAGTGACAGACGTAACCATCGACCGTGAATTGCAATATGCGGATATATACATCAACACATGGGATCGAGAGGTTGATCGTGATGAGGTGTTGGGTGCATTAACCAAAGCGACGGGCTTCTTACGCCATCAATTGGGGCAGCGAATGCGATTACGGACGATTCCTAATTTACATTTTCATTGGGATACGCTTTTGGAACATGCAGAAGCGGTAGATTCAATTTTTGATTCTCTGGATATTCCTCCAGAAGAGCCTGCGGTGCAGGAAGAAGAGTAAGATGAAAGCAACAACACAAGCGATTCAAGATACAATCACAGAAGCAAAACAGATCGCAGTAATTACCCATATTGGGCCAGATGGAGATGCGCTGGGGTCATTAACGGCCGTTGGTCTTTATCTCCGTTCGTTAAGCAAAAGCGTTACGCTGTATTGCGAAAGCGACGTTCCGCGCCGCTTCGATTTTTTGCCTTTGGTTGACAGTGTGCAACGAAATGTCCCCTCTGATGCTGATTATGATCTGATTATTGCCGTAGATTGTGGTGATGTGGAACGGATGGGATTGCCGTACCAAAGCATGTCCACGCCCAAATTGGGCGTAATCAACATCGACCATCACATCACCAACACCCGTTTTGGCGATATTAATGTTGTGGGGGAAACGGCCGTTTCTGCCACCGAAGTCTTGTATGAGATATTTGCCGAGATGGGGGTCAAAATCAATCCCGATCTCGCCACCTCATTACTTACAGGACTGGTGACAGACACCTTAGCGTTCCGTACCATTGGCGTGACAGGTAACACCTTGAAAATTGCAGGCGCACTCGTCGATGCTGGCGGTCAGTTAGGTCTGATTACCATGCAGACAATGACCCTTAAATCGCCCGCCACGTTGCGCTTGTGGAAAATCGGGATGAGCAAAGTACGCTTTTCCGACGGGCTGTACTGGATAGCCATCAGCAAAGAAGATCGTAAAAAAGCAAATTATATGGGACTTGGTTCGGCTGGACTTGTCAACTTTTTAGCCGACATTGAAGATGCGGCGATGGGTTGCGTGCTGATGGAAGCAGACGACGGCACATTGCGCGTCGGTTTCCGATGCCGTCCACCATTTAACGTAGCCGAAGTTGCCATCAATTTAGGCGGCGGCGGTCACGCACTGGCGGCTGGCTGCAAACTGGATGGACCCATCGGCAAAGCGGAAAAAATGGTCGTTGCCGTAAGCAAGGAAGCGATTAAACAGCAGGGTAATGAATAATGAATAATGAGCAACTAATTGTTAATTGTTAATTGTTCGTTGCTGATTGTTAATTGTTGTTATGGAAGGATTACTGCTCGTTGACAAGCCGGAAGGGATGAGTTCGCACGATGTTGTTAATCGTGTGCGGCGGTTGAGCGGTGTGCGCCGCGTAGGACACGCTGGCACGCTTGACCCGTTGGCAACAGGGCTGTTGCTGGTTTCGATTGGGCGCGTGACGCGACTGAACGAATATCTCGTCGGCCATGACAAGAAATATGCAGCGACGGTGCGGCTGGGACAATCGACGAACACTTACGATGCCGAAGGGGAAGTGAGTGAAGAACGGCCGTTTACCGCCATCACCCCCGCAACCATCGCCAACGCCCTCCCCGCTTTTCGCGGAACCATTCAGCAACGCCCACCCATCTATTCCGCCATCAAAAAAGACGGTCAGCCGCTTTATAAATTGGCGCGAAAAGGGATCGAGGTGGATATTCCTACCCGCGAAATAACGATTTACGCGCTGGACGTACTCGACTATTCTCCCCCATTTTTACAACTTGACATTCATTGCTCGTCTGGCACATACATTCGCTCCATCGCCCATGATTTGGGGGAAGCGATGGGGTGCGGCGGGCATATTACGGCGTTACGAAGAACGGCCGTTAATGAATTCGACATCCAGAACGCCATCCCCCTTGACCAACTCACGCCCGACAACATCGCCGACCATTTACTGCCACCAGACACGGCCGTTACCACCTTTCCCCGTCTTGATTTGTCCACCAAACAGGCAGACGATTTATTATTAGGGCGATTTATTGAACGGGTGGATGGAGTAGAGATTGGCACATTAGCGCGGATTTTTGATGAAAACGGCCGTTTTATCGGTATCGCCATCGCCGCCGACACTGTGTGGCGACCAAAAAAGATGTTTCATCCAA
>CAYSDT010000010.1:12968-18458 GCA_964429835.1 uncultured Ardenticatenaceae bacterium
TGAAGCCGCCCAAGCGGGCGAACGTCGCCCGACTTATGTAGCCATCGGTTCATTTGATGGTGTCCACAAAGGGCATCAACTGTTGCTCGACAAGATGGTGCAAGCCGCGAAAAGAGATGGGGCAAGAACGGCCGTTTTAACCTTTTTCCCCCATCCCAAGCGCGTCATCCAACAGCTAGAAGGGCGATATTACCTGACCACCATCGCTGAGCGTGTGGAACAAATCAAGGCCGCTGGCGTTGATATTCTCGTCGTTCGTGCCTTTGATGAGCAAGTGCGAAACACCCGTGCCGCCGATTACATAACCCGTTTGCAGGAGCATTTGGACATGCGCCAACTGTGGGGCGGCGATTTTGCGCTCGGTTATCAGCGCGAAGGGGATGTCCCGTTTTTGCGTGAATTGGGGCAGAGAATGGGATTTACGGTTGAATTGGTGGATGAGATGGTTGCGTTAAACGGCCGTTTTGTCAGTAGCAGCCGTGTTCGCCAAAGTTTAGCCGATGGGGACGTGGCTGATGTGGCCGCTTGTTTGGAACGGCCGTACAGTTTGCGTGGCATCATCGTTGAAGGCAAGAAATTGGGGCGTACCATCAATTTCCCCACCGCCAATATGGACATTTGGGACGAGCAACTCATGCCCTGTCATGGCGTGTACGCCACCTACGCCTATCTTGGCGACCGCAAATTCAAAGCGGCGACCAACGTCGGGATGCGACCAACGGTCAACGGCAAGACGGTCACTGTTGAAGCCCATCTGCTCGATTTTGATGAAGATATTTATGGGGAAGAGATGCGGTTGGAATTCATCGACCGTGTGCGCTCCGAGATGAAATTCGACGGCCTTGAGGCGTTAAAAGCGCAAATTCAGGCCGATGTGCGGACTATTCGGTCTATATTGACTGAATAGTCCGCAGATTACGCAGATTACGCAGATTGACGCAGATTAAAAAGAAAAATCTGCGCTAATCTGCGTAATCTGTGGATAGTTTTATGGCCAAGCGCGTGTCTCAGCGGGGGATTTGTGAACGTGGACGACTTGCCAGCCGTCGTCCCCTTTGATGAGTACGCGGCTTTCGTTGTGGGAGCGATGGCTGATGCCGTTTTCGCCAGCGATGGAAAGCATGAAGGTGTAACTAACAACGGCCGTTTTCCCATACAATTGCAATCGCTTTTCCAGCAAATCGTACCGATACGACCCACCCGTCCCCGCCCAGCTATTATCGATCATGAACAGGTGAAAATCCAGCCCATCTTGCCGATGGGGGCTGATGAACCATTCGTACAGCGACAGTTCCTCGCTGGTGGTGGCGATATATGTTTCCTTATCTTGATTAAATACGCTTTGCAGATGGCGGTCTAAAAAATCCCAAACCTCTTGTTCTATACTCATGCGTTCACCTAAAATTTGTACACAGATTACGTTGATAAACACAGATAAAAATCAGTGCAATCTGTGAAATCAGTGAAATCAGTGAAATCAGTGTCCCTGATCGAGATGTTGTAATGCCAGTCCAACCCGCTCATCAACGGCCGTTATTCCACGAGGCAATTTCTGAACGGCCGTTTGTGCCTCAACAATACTGAATCCCAGCGTCGTCAACACGTCGATGACATCTGCGTCCACATCACTGACCAGCGGGGCGGACGAAAGCTCGGTAAAGTCGATTTTGTCGCGCAATTGGAAGATGATGCGTTCGGCCGTTTTCTTGCCGATGCCCGGCACGCGCTGTAGGATGACGGCTTCTTCCTGCATAACGGCCGTTTGGATCAATTCTGGGCTTAACGTCGATAAAATCGCCAGCCCCACTTTCGCACCAATGCCGCGCACGCTCAACATCGTCGTGAACAGCCGTAAATCATCCAGCGTGTTGAAGCCGTAAAGCGAAAGCTCCTGCTCGCGCACAATGAGATGGGTGTGCAAGCTGATGGGTTGCCCCACGCCTATATTTTCCATCACCGTTTTCGGCACAAACACGCGCACACCCACGCCACCAACCGCCACCACAAGCGCGGCTTCTTCAATTAACTGTATTTGTCCTGCAACAGAAGCGATCATGATTTACCTATCCGCAGATTACGCAGATTATCGCAGATTATAAATAAAAAATCTGCGATAATCTGCGTAATCTGCGGATTATTTATTTTTATAACAACGCCTCGTAACGGTAATACTGCGAATAGGTGATGGCGACCGCCAGCCCATCGGCGGCATCATCGGGGCGGGGTGTTTCTTCGAGGTTGAGCAGGTTGCGAACCATCATCTGCATTTGCGGTTTTTTCGCTTTGCCGTAGCCCGCCACTGCATCTTTAATTTTGGGTGGCGAGTATTCGCTGATGGGCAAATCGGCGTTGGCGAGAGCGAGCAACAGTACGCCCCGCGCCTGCCCGACAGTGATGGCGGTGGTGACATTACGGCCGAAAAACAGTTCCTCAACGGCCGCTGCGTCTGGTTCGTAATCGTGAATCAATTGTGTCAATTCACGGTAAATTTTTTGCAAGCGATTGGGCATTTTTGTTTTGGGTGATGTGGTGATGACTCCGTAAACAACGGCCGTTAATTCCCCATCAATCAAATCAATAATCCCAAACCCCGTCGTCGCCGTACCAGGATCAAGCCCTAAAATTCGCATTAGTCACCAAAATGATCCGCAGATTACACAGATTAGCGCAGATTTTTAAATTGTTTTTTTAATCTGCGAAAATCTGCGTAATCTGCGGATAAATCTAATCTGTTTTAACTATCCATTGCGGCGATGGCTTCGTCGGAGATGTCCAATGTGGAGTACACATTTTGCACATCATCCACATCTTCTACCTTATCGACGAACTTCATCACCTGAAGGCTGTCAGCTACGTTTAGTTCGGAAGGGCTGTTGGGTTCAAAAACAAGCGCGGCTTCTTGGAACTTAATGTTCGCATCGGTCAACGCCGTTTGTACCGCTTGAAAACTGTCAATTTCAACAAAAATCTCAGCGATGTCACCAAACTGCACGTCATCCGCACCCGCTTCCGCGGCGATCATGAACAGTTCGTCCTCATCCACCTCGCCATCGACGGTGATGTACCCTTTGCGCGTAAATTGCCACGCCACTGCGCCAGAAGCGGCGACTGTGCCGCCATTTTTATTGACCACATGGCGCAAATCGGCGATGGAGCGGCGTTTATTGTCGGTGACAACTTCAATCACCAGACCGATTCCGTTGGGGGCGTACACTTCATACGTCAATTCGCTCAGTTCGCCGCCTTCTAATTCGCCCGTGCCGCGTTTAATCGCCCGTTCGATACTGTCTTTTGTCATGTTTGCCGCTTTGGCTTTGGAAACGATGAGGGCTAGACGGTTATTGGTAGCGGGGTCGCCGCCGCCATCACGGGCAGCAATCGTCATCTCTTTGGCGATGCGGGTGAACGCTTTGCCGCGCTTGGCATCTGTCGCCGCCTTTTTATGTTTGATGGTAGACCATTTTGAATGACCTGACATAATTTAATTCTCCTGTAATTATTGTGAATTTATTCGATGGGTATTATACGGAAAAACGGCCGTTAACGCATAGTTGCCATCAGCCCGTCTCTGTCTAACAAAAAAGGCCATGTTCGCAAAGAACATGACCTTCTGTTTGGTCGGGGTGACCGGATTTGAACCGATGGCCTCTTCGACCCGAACGAAGCGCGCTACCAAGCTGCGCCACACCCCGTGAACCGTCGGGATTATAGAGCAAGCGTCTGAAATAGCCAATAGTGAAAAACGGCCGTTTTTCACTTCGCCCCATCATAACAGTTCCCCACAGAAAATGTGATGGGGTTTACTTTGGGGGTGATTAACGGCCGTTTACACCCAAGACCTCCAATAATTCCAAAAGCGCACACCCATCACCCCCCAATCCGAATAATTCAAATAAATCACGGCAAATTCCTTGAATTCTTTCCTTTGCCATACAATCCACAAAAAATTCATTACCAATGAGGTATCTTCTCAATATCTAGGGGAGACTTGACAGGTTTTTCAATGATACTCGTGTAAAACAAGAGGTGCTAATGAAACCTGTCAGGTCTTTACCACAATTTATTGAGACGACGTTAAAAAAGGAGAAAATAGATGTTATCACCACAATTAGGAACACGAACAGTCTGGGCTGGAGAAGAAGAATATCTGATGCAGGGCGCGACACAAGTCCCCATCGTGCATAGCGTATCATTTGGCTATAACGATATGGATGAGTGGCTGCAAGTGGCATTGGGGAAAAAAGAAGGCCACATTTACAGTCGAAATACGAACCCAACAGTCCATGTATTTGAAGAGAAAATCCGCAATCTAGAAGGCGCAGAAGCGGCAACCAGTGCCTCAACGGGAATGGGCATCATCAGCAGTACGCTTTTCGCCCTGCTTTCCCCCGATGATCGCGTGGTCTCGGTTAAAGATACTTATGGCGGAACCAGCGTGATTTTCAACGAATTCCTAACACGTTTCCGCGTCAATGTGACGCTGTGCGACACGACCGATCATGAGCAAATCGAAAGGGAAGTGGCAAAAGGATGTGATGTTCTCTACTTGGAAACGCCCACCAACCCGACCACAAAAGTGATCGACATCGCCCGCATGGCGAAGGCGGCGCACGCTGTCGGCGCAATCGTGATTGTGGACAACACCTTTGCAACCCCCATCAATCAAAACCCATTGCATTTGGGCGCAGATTTGGTTTTGCACAGCGCGACAAAATTTCTCGGCGGCCATGCAGACGCGCTGGGCGGCGTTATTTGCGGCAAAAAAGAGCTAATCGAGCAAATATACCATTATCGGGAAATAAATGGGGCAACATTGCACCCGATGGCATCCTATTTGATATTGCGCGGCATGAAAACGCTCGATTTACGCATTAAGCGGCAAAATGAAAGTGCTTTGAAAATCGCGCACTATCTGGAATCACACTCGGCCGTCGAACGTGTCTATTATCCGGGTCTTGCTTCGCATGAAGGGCATCAAATTGCCCGCCAACAGATGCGCGGTTTTGGCGGGATGTTAAGTTTCATGCTGAAAGAAAACAGCCTTGAAGCGGTAAGCCGATTT
Organism: uncultured Ardenticatenaceae bacterium; assembly: GCA_964429835.1. Lineage (GTDB taxonomy): Bacteria > Chloroflexota > Anaerolineae > Promineifilales > Promineifilaceae > S016-13. The sequence continues at coordinate 18,031 of CAYSDT010000010.1, forward strand.
TTGCCCCGATTCCGTTTTGCTCATATGGCCGCCAATTTGGGGGCGGTGGAAACCATCGTGGGAACGCCAGCAACGACCAGCCATGTTGAATGTTCGCTGGAAGAGCGGGCTGCGCTGGGCATACCAGAGGGGTTGATTCGCTACTCTACGGGCATTGAAGATGTGGGTGATTTGATCGCTGATTTGGAACATGCGCTTGGGATTTTCTAGCGGGGGGTGACATGCAGCAGTTGATTGATTCTGTATTTTCGTTATCGGCCGATATTCGGTATGTGGCGGTTTATCGTGAGGGGGTGTTGTAAACGGCCGTTTTGCAGTTGATTATTGGCTGTTGATTTTGGGAAACAAATAGATCGTGATCGTAATCGTTCGTCGTGATCGTGATCGAAAAAACGATCACGATCACGAGTTACGATTACGATCACGAT
>CAYSDT010000011.1:0-2560 GCA_964429835.1 uncultured Ardenticatenaceae bacterium
TGCCGTAAACAGCCCCGATGATTTTGTGATGTAATAACGGCCGTTTTCCCCAATTACCCGCTCCACTTCCCGTCGTGCCTGCCGCACACCATCCTCCCAATCCGCCGAACTGATCTGTTTCATCGAAAGCAGATAATTCATCAATGGTTCAACTTCTGTCACTTCCAAACTGTCTTTGTATAAATCCAGCGTGATGTCGTTGAAATGAGGAGCGAGTAGATTACGGCCGTTTTCCAATCTAAAACTTAAATTCCATAGAACAGTCTGTGCCATATCACGCAGGGCGCGAAGCTCTTGCATGTGAGTTTCACCGTTGGTTGCGGTGTAAAAACGGCCGTTTTTCCCCAACACCCGCCGCACTTCGCCCAGCCCTTTGTCCAAATCGGGGACATGGTACAGCATGTGATTGGCAATGATGATGTCGAATTCGCCATCGGCAAAAGATAGTTCTTCGATGTTGGCAGTTCGGAAGGTGAAATTATGGTCACTATCGGCTAATGCCGCCTCCGCTTCGTCAACCATCCCCGCCGATAAATCGGTCAAGGTGATGGAGCATCCTGCGGGAATACGTTCCAGATTTTCGCGCCACAGCCATCCAGGTCCGCAGCCGCATTCCAAAATGCGGCTGTTGGGTTGCAAATCGAGATGATCGAAGACCCATTCATGCCAGTTAAAAACGGCCGTGCTGAATCGTCGATGCAGTTCGGCTCGTGCGTCCAGATTGCTGGAATCTTTGTATTGGGTTTTCTTCAAATACGTTGGGTCTTGGTAATCTTTGGATTGGTTCATATGGTTATCTCCTTGTAGACAATCTATGATACGTTATTTTATTGCGGAGTGTTAGGGGTGAAACGGCCGTTTCTCATCTCCCTTTTTTACCCACACACAAAACAGGACTAATTTCCTATCCGATTTTGGCGATAATAAACGGCCGTGTGCCATATTTCCCATTGATTTCGCTACACGTTTCCTTCACAATTAGATCATAGGGTAGTTCTATCTACGTTTATGATGTGGCAGAAGTTTTTGAAGTGGTCTTAGGCCACAGGTGGTATATTATGAAGAAGTTCTCAGTTTTGATTATACTATTCGTAGCGATAACAGCATTTATGGGGCGAGCATCGGCTGCTCCCGCTATTGATGTTGTGATTGCGCCCGCAGATACGGTTGCGGTTATTGTGCAGGCAGAAAATGTGGAAACGGCCGTTTCTGCCGTAGAATCCGTTAATGGTCAAGTCAATGAAACATTGGCAATCATCAATGCCGTTTCTGCCGATGTTTCTGAAGAAGCCATCGCCCTGCTGGAAGCTGATGAACGTGTTGTGCGCGTCACCCTTGATCGCGCCGCCAACATTGCTGGCCGCGCAGCCCCTTCCACATTTTTCCCTGAAGCGATGGGAGCAGATGAAGTTTGGGAAGAAGGTGTTGAAGGCGCAGGAGTTACCATCGCCATTGTCGATACGGGCATTGGCAAATTTAGATGGAATCGTGGCCGCATTGTCGCCCGCTACGATGCCCTTGATAATGGCACTCGCAAAAAAGACCCACATGGACACGGTTCCATGATGGCAAGCATCGCTGCCAACTCAAAAGAAGATGATGATGGTTACATCGGTATCGCCCCTGAAGCTGATCTGGTTGATGTGCGCGTTTTAGACAAAGAAGGCAAAGGCACATACAGCGACATCATCGAAGGGCTTGACTGGATTTTGCAAAATAAAGATGAATACGGCATTCGTGTTGTCAATATGTCACTGGTTGGCGCAGTCTACGGCCCCTATTGGGTTGATCCCGTAAATCAGGCCGTTGAAGCATTATGGGATGCTGGCTTGGTCGTTGTGGTCGCCGCTGGCAACTCTGGCCCAGAGCCATTAACCATTGCCGCGCCTGGCAACGACCCATTTGTTATCACGGTCGGCGCATTCACCGATAATTACACCCCCAATGATGCCAGTGATGATTACATTCCTGAATTCAGCAGCGCAGGCCCGACCGAAAGCGGCTTTGTCAAACCTGACATCATCGCCCCTGGCGCACATATGCTTACGCAGGTTCGGCGGCGGACAACGTGGGCAAAAGAGCATCAAGATTCCCGCGTTCGTAACAGCTATTATGAAGTTGCTGGTACTTCTGCCGCCTCTGCCGCTGTTTCAGGCATGGTCGCTCTCATCTTAGATGAAAATCCAGACATGACACCGGATGAAGTGAAATACGCGACGGTCGTTTCGGCCGTGCCAGCCGTTTATGAGGATGGCAGCATGGCGTGGAGCATTTTCCAACAGGGCGCGGGGCGTGTTTCTGCCCCCGATGCAACCTTCAACGATTTTGAAGGGGCAACGCTCAATAATGGCATGATCGCTGGTGAAGCGTATGTCGGCCCCGTTGTTTATCGTGATGGCGAATTCCACATTGTTGACGAAAATGGCGACGATATTCCCGAAGTCGCAGGTTACTTCTGGGATGGCGGCTATTTCTGGGATGGTGGTTACTTCTGGGACGGCGGCTACTTCTGGGATGGTGGTTATTTCTGGGACGGTGGCTACTTCTGGGACGGCGGTTA
>CAYSDT010000011.1:2660-3962 GCA_964429835.1 uncultured Ardenticatenaceae bacterium
AGTGATGTGTAATATCAGTTGAGCTAATTCTCCAGTAGAATAAGTATAAAGAGGCTTCATTCGTGAAGCCTCTTTTTTTTGTGAGGGAGACCTGACAGGTTTTTCTATGCTATTTGTATGAAACGGGAGGTGTTGGTGAAACCTGTCAGGTCTGTTGTGAATGTAACGGCCGTTTCTTTGACAATTAACCCAACCATGATTACCCTCTGGGTATGACGAATTCTAACAACGCCGATCAACGCCGCCGCCGTCGCCAAAAGGAACGCATTTTGTTTGCGGCCATTATTAGCCTTATTTTTACAGCCATATTGGCGTGGAAAATGGTTTTATTTGCGCCAGTGGAAAGTGTGGCGGTTGAGGTGACGGTTGTGCAACCCATAGTTGCCACCCAAACAGTCCCCATCACCCCCGCACCGCCAATGGCGACTGTAGATGTTGTGACAGAAACGGCCGTTTCTTCCCCCACCCCAACTAATCAGCCAACAAATACCCCCGCACACACGCCAACCATCGCCCCCACAGCCCGCCCGACGGAAATTTTGTTTACCTCAAGATCGATAGGAACGGCCGTTGCCACCCCCACGCCGCTGCCGTTGCCCACCCCGTACAAAACGGTCAGCAGCACACTGCAAGTCCCCATTTTGATGTACCATCATATTGACACCCCGCCTGCCGATGCTGACGGGGCAGCATACGCCCTTTACACCAGCCCCGACATGTTTGAACAGCAGATGGCATATTTGGCTGACAATGGGTTCACGCCGATTGATCTGTACGACTTGTCGCTTGCCATCACCCTCAAGCAAGAGTTGCCTGATAAACCGATCATCATCACGTTAGATGATGGCTATATTGATAATTACGAAAATGCGCGTCTCATCCTGCAATCATTTGGCTTTCCAGCCACCTTTTTTATTCCTACCGATTTCATCGACCGTCAAGATTACAACTATATGTCGTGGGAAATGATTATGGAGCTATCGTTTGCTGGCTTTAGCATCGAACCGCACTCTATGACCCATCCCGATTTGCGTGGTCGTGCCGTCAGCGAAAATCGGCATGAAATGCGTGGCTCGCGTGACCGTATTGAAGCGTACACACAGCAACAGCCCCGCTTTTTTGCGTACCCATCGGGTAAATATGATGAAAATTCGATGCAAGCGGCCGAAGATTTAGGCTTTTGGGGGGCGGTGACGACGAACGGCGGCACATGGCATGGGTTTAACGGCCGTTATGAATGGACGCGCCTGCGTATGCGCCCTGATTTGAGTATGGAGGAGTTTGCGGAGTGGGTGGAGTAGA
>CAYSDT010000011.1:4062-6013 GCA_964429835.1 uncultured Ardenticatenaceae bacterium
TCAATAACGCCCAGTTCGCGGCCAACGCGGGCGAATGCGTCGAGCGCGGTTTCGAGGTCGCTTTGGCTGTGTGAGGCTGAACTCATCACGCGAATACGCGCTTTTCCACGCGGAACGGTCGGGAATTTGATGGACATGGCGAAAATGCCCTCCTCAAACAGGCGGCGGCTGAACTCCTGCGCCAACGATGCCTCGCCTAACATGACGGGGATGATGGGGGTCGTCGTTTCGCCCGTGTCGAAGCCCAGCTTTTGCATTTCGGTCTTGAAGAACTCACCGTTACTCCACAGCTTATCCACAAGCTCTGTGGATTCTTCCAGCATGTTGACGCTTTCCAAACAGGCGGCCACATCGGGGATGGTGGCTGCACTGGAGAATAAAAACGGCCGTCCGCGTTGCCGCAGCCAGTCGATAATTTCACGTTTACCAGCGACGAGGCCGCCCATCACCCCAAATGCTTTGCTCAATGTGCCAACTTCCACATCAATACGGCCGTGTAATTTGAAATGATCGACGATACCACGTCCACCATCGCCCAAAACACCTTCGCCGTGTGCGTCGTCCACCATGATCATAATGTCGTTTTCTTCGGCCACTTCGCATAATTTATCAAGCGGGGCGATGTCGCCGTCCATGCTGAACACGCCATCGGTGATGATGAGCCGACGGCAATCCGTTTTCGTTTCGGCAATGGCGCGGCGCAAGTCGTCCACATCGCTGTGGCTGTAACGCACCACTTTGGCGCGGCTCAGACGACAGCCGTCGATGATACTGGCGTGATTCAATTCATCGGAAAAAATCACATCGTTCTTGCCCACCAATGCGGGAATGACGGCTAAATTGGCGGTAAACCCGCTCTGGAAGGTGATGCACGCTTCCGCTTTTTTGAAGGCCGCCAATCGTTCTTCCAGTTCGATGTGCAAAGCCATCGTGCCAGCAATCGTGCGAACCGCGCCCGGCCCCACGCCATATTTATCAATCGCGTCTTTGGTCGCTTGGCGCAGGCGGGGATGGTTTGCCAGCCCCAGATAATTATTGGCGCAGAAGTTGAGTACAGAACGGCCGTTAATCGTCACCCACGCCCCCATCGGTGAGTCGATGGTGCGAATTTCGTTAAATAATCCAGCCTCTTTCAGGCCATCCAGTTCGTCGTTAATCCAATCTAATTTACTCATAAGTCTCCTTTTGAGGAGCAAGTAACAAGTAACAAGTGGCAAGTAATTCACACTTGCCGCTTGTTACTTGCTACTTGCAACTTCTTTTACATCTGTGTGGGAAAGTCGAAAAATTTTGTTTCAAGCCCAAATTCTTGGGTAAGGTGGCGGCCTAATGCTTGTACGCCGACCGTTTCGGTGGCGTAATGGCCGGCAAAGATGACGTTCATGCCATAATCACTGGCCGCCCAATAGTTGGCGTGTGATGTTTCGCCCGTCAACATCGTGTCTGCGCCCAGTGCCTTCGCTTCGGCGACTAAATCTGCGCCAAAGCCGGAAATAATGGCGATGGTGCCGACTGTTTCACTGCCGTGTGCCAAAACGCGGGCGTTGGTGTTCAGTTTTTCATTGATTTCGGTGGTCAGGGTGGATAACGGCCGTTTTTCTTCCATCGCCCCCCACACCCCCAACGGCGTGCCGTTCGGTGCAGCCCATGTGCCAGCCACGTTCACGCCCAACATCTGCGCCAATACCGCGTTATTGCCGACAACGGGATGTGCGTCCAATGGCAGATGGGCGGCGTATAAATTGATACCATGCGTCATAAACAGGCGTACACGCTCGCCTAACGGCCCTGCAATGCGATCTACGCTGCGCCATAGCACACCATGATGCACCAGCAACATATCCGCGCCCCATTCAGCGGCGGCGCGAATGACGGGCGGGGCGGCATCGACAGCCAGCGCAATTTTGGCGATTTGATCGTTGCCACTTTCGACCTGCAATCCTTGCGGGCC
>CAYSDT010000011.1:6113-17610 GCA_964429835.1 uncultured Ardenticatenaceae bacterium
GCGCAATTTTGGCGATTTGATCGTTGCCACTTTCGACCTGCAATCCTTGCGGGCCATAATCTTTAATATCGGCAATATGCAGATATTCATCTAAATAGGATACTAAATCGTCTCTTCTCATTATGCTATTCCTTTTTGATTGTATGTGGGGATGGGTTGACACAGTGTTATCATTTTTTGTATACTGCTTCTGTGATGAATACATATACGATCTTGAGTGAGCCAGTTTTGATTTTGAATATCACTTTTGAGCCGTTGCATGTGTCAACCATGCGGCGAGCGATGACGTTATTGCTGTCTGGAAAGGCGAGCTTGGTCATCAATGGGCGCGGGGTGATTCGTAGTCAAACGGCCGTTTTTGAAGCTCCATCCGTCATCCGATTAGGTCATATGGTCAAACGTCCACGTCCGCGCATCCATCTGTCCAAGCGCGAAGTGTTGCGCCGTGATGGGTACGCTTGTCAATACTGTGGCACAAAAACATCCCACATGACCATCGACCACATCATCCCCCGCCGCTTGAATGGGGCGCATAGCTGGGAAAATTTGGTGGCGGCTTGCCCATCGTGTAATCGGCGCAAGGGTGGCAAATTGTTAAGGGAGTCGCGGATGGTGTTGAAAAGACGGCCGTTTGAACCCAGACCAACCGCCGCCTACCGCTTTAGCACCCATCTGCAACGCCATCAGGAATGGACGCAGTTTGTTGATGGCTGGTAGGTCAAGTTTGTAAACTTGACCTACGATTAAGACGTATTCTCTGTCGCCAACGCAATAATTTTATCTATCCCACCGTCAATAATGCCTGTCAACTCTTCCGTCATGCGCCGATACTCAGGTAACGTGCCGCCATATGGGTCTGTGATGCTGTATTGCTGGCCTGCCATCTCGCTGAAATAGTAAACCTTGTCTGCATATGCAGGAAACTCCGCCTTCAATGCCTCGACATGCCCAGATTCCATGCACAGAATTAAATCGGACTGTTCCATATGTTCAAGTCCAATGATTTTTGCCTGATGACCTGTGATGTCAAAGCCTTGTTCGCCCATCAACGTAACGCTATGCGCCGACGCGCCCCGTTTCCATTGCGCCCATGTGCCAGCCGAGCTAACCGTCCAATCCGTTAGTCCACGTTCAATTAGACGGTCACGCAAAACTGCTTCACCCACAGGCGAGCGGCAAATGTTAGCTGTACAAACAACGAGAATATGTGCCATTGAATTTATATACCCTCAAAACCTGACAGGTTTCTTCCGATACTCGTGTGGAACAAGAGATATTTGTGAAACCTGTCAGGTTTTTTATTTAACCTAATTCAGGTTGTAATAAACCGTAGTTATCATCGTGCCGTTTGTAAACAATGTTGACCTGCTCCTCGTCAGGGTTAAAGAAAACGTAGAAATCATGCCCCAACAGTTCCATCTGATCGATGGCTTCTTCGGTAGACATGGGGTCAACCTGGAACTGCTTGCGCCGCACAATATCCTGCACCAAATCTTCTTCGACGACGGCATCTTCGATGGGTAATGGGTCGCCCGCAACAAACTTTTCGCCGCCAGCACGGGCTTTGCTTTGTTGTTTGCCACGATATTTGCGGATTTGCCGATACAGTTTGTCAATAACGGTATCAATGGCGGCAAAAATATCATCACTGCGCTCTTCAGCGCGTAAGATTGTGCCGTGTGAATCCCGAATCGTGATTTGAGCAACGGTGCGCTCGGCCATGTTGCGTGCGTTTGTTTCGGATAAATCGACGCGAACGTCAACCAGATTGGGCATATAACGATCCAGTCGCCCCACCTTTTTTTCAACATATTGGCTTAGTCTTTCGCTAATCGTAATGCCTTGACCATTTATTGAAATTTCCATTGTCTTGCTCCTTTACATAATTTCTGCAACCAACAATTTGGTTACAGGTGCTGACTTTTCAGTATACAGGGTATTATCTCTTTTTCATGTTGTTCGCGCCAAACAATACCCTGACACACTATTTGCGCCAGCGGCTAATAAGGTCTTTGTGGCGGCGACGAGTGTCGCGCCTGTGGTACATACATCGTCTATGAGTAAAATATCTTTATTTTGGACAGAACGGCTATTTGCATTAAACGCCCCGCTCAAATTCGTCAGGCGTGCGCGTTTGCTCAATCCCATTTGCGGGCGGGTGTGACGGGTGCGCTGCAATGCGTCTTCGCTATATGGTTTGTCGATATGTTTGCTGAATTTTTGGGCGAGCAGGGCGGATTGATTGTAGCCGCGTTTGCGCTGGCGTGTTTTGTGCATGGGGATGGGGATGATGAGATTAACGGCCGTTTGCCACTGCGGCCACGCCTCCGCCATTAATGCCGCCAACGGATCCGCTAACGCAAAACGATTTTCATATTTGAATTGATGGATAACGTGGGGGATGGGGTCTGCAAAACGAAATGCAGCACGAATCTGGGTGATGGGTAAGGGGTCTTTTACGCACTCGAAGCACATCTCAGCAGAGTGCATCATCATTTGTCCGCAAAATGGGCAAATTGGCTCTTGCAACCATGGAAAAGTCTGTACACAATCGGCGCATAACATCGCCCCTTCCTTGTTGCAATTAACGCAAACTGTTGGAAAGATAAACGAAAGCAACGAACCTGCTAACTGTCTGATGCGATCCTGCATTGATGATTGTTAAGTGAGAACAGAAAGGGTATTCAAATCAACTGAATTCTTCCTGCTCTCGTTAATACGCTGAAATATAAAATATAAACGTGACTATCTATGTCTATAAGTATAAAAGATATAGATGGTCAAATCAACACTGATTTAGCCTATACCGTCGCTTTCCATAAATTGGAATGCTGCGGGGCCGAGCAATACAACGAAGATTGACGGGAAGATAAGGAAAACCATCGGGAACAGCATCTTGACAGGGGCTTGCTGTGCTTTTTCTTGCGCTCGCTGCCGTCGCTTAATCCGCATCTGTTCCGATTGAATACGCAATACTTTACCAATACCAACACCAAGTTGGTCAGCCTGCAAAACGGCCGCGATAAAGCTGGAAACGTCAGGCACATCCATCCGATCAACCATATCCTTCAATGATTGCCGTCGGGATTTGCCTAACTGCATTTCGTAAATGACACGTCCAAATTCACTTGCCAACGCATCATCCCATTTTTCATCTACTTTTTGCATAGCGGCATTAAATGTTAAACCTGCATCTACACAAATTGTCATCAGATCAAGCGCGTCGGGCAATTTTTTAACAATCGCTTGTTTGCGACGATCAATTGTTGACCTCAATAGCATGATTGGCAGGAAAAACCCACCAACACCACCGCCAAGTATATAGAGGATACGTTTAGCCCCCTCAACATTCTTGGTAAGCGCAAAGGCGAGAAAAACAGCAAGAATTGCAGCCCCCAGTCGGTAAACAGAAAAATTAGCTGCCGACATATTGCGTGGATTGCCAGCCAGTTCCAACATATGGGTTGTATTTTCCAGCGTTTTTTGTGGTGTAAAGCGCACCATAAATTCGCTTACTTTGCGAATCATGGGGACAAAAATACGGTCGGTGATGGACATCGACAGCTCAATATCCTCGATAGAAACAAGCTCTTCTCTGGCCGCAAATTCCTCAATGCGTGTTGTGAGCGGGTCTTCTTCTGCGCGGCGCAGTAAAATAATAGCAACGACTATGGCGATGACTACAACGACAACCAGTATGGCAATTAGTATTGGGGGCATAGAGTTACCTCGTCAGTAAGGGCATTCGTTAAACTTCGATATTTACAATTTTTTGGATAGCAACGCCACCAGCAGCAACCATAATAAGTGTTACGCCTGTTAATGCCCACCCGCAGGGGATAACATTTGGAATGATCCATGGCGGTTGTTTGAAAAACAGCTTGCCAACATAATCAGGGTTAATAGCATACAAAATAAGAGAAAGGATGACGGGTAACAAGGTGATGATCCAGCCTGATGCACGTCCCTGTGAGGTGAGGACGCGGACTTCACCTTTGATGCGGACGCGCTCGCGGATGGTGAAACTGATAGAGTCCAGTACTTCGGCTAGATTGCCACCTACTTCACGCTGGATATTAACGGCCGTTATTACTAGATCAAGGTCTTCACTTGGCACACGTTGGTACATATTATCCAACGCCTGCTCCACACTTAAACCCAGTCGTACTTCTTGGACAACACGCTCAAACTCTTTAGCGATGGGGTTAGGCATTTCCGTCGCAATTGTCTCCATTCCTTGAAGCACACTATACCCAGAACGCAACGCATTTACCCATAAATTAAGCATGTCGCCCAATTGTTCGCTGAAAGTCAGGACGCGCTTCTTTGCCGCGCGGTTAATCATCGTTCGGGGGATACGGGAGCCAACAAAAAAACCTATTACAGCAGGAATTGGCCCATCAAAAAAATAGAAAGCTGCCCCAGCCCCGACAATGGCGGCTAGCACGGTTAATATAAGGTATTCACTGACCCGCAGCTTGTAATCTGTTTTGGCAATCTGCATTTTGATTGATGCAAAAAACGGCCGTTTTTCTAAAGCCTGATCGGCCTTATCCGCCATATCGCCACTATCAGCTAAATCCTCTGGTTCATCATCCGCAAACTCAAGATAAGAATCCGTTTCAACAAACTCTTCAAGACGAGAGTCAACATCACTGCTCTGGCGACTGACAAGAAACGCTACGCCAGCACCAATGGCAACCAAGACAACCGCGCCTATAATTAGTAATAGTAATGGTGACATTCAAAAATCTCCTAACTTACTTACCACTGAAAAATTCGGTTCCTTACCTAACTAAATATAAATTACTAACTACATAAACCAAATTATTGATACTACGGTAATTGCATTCCTTATCGACGACTACGTGAACCGATGCCAAATACTGATGGTGGCAATGTACAACCATATGCCTGCAATTTCCACATAAACTTAGGCCGTAAACCTGTTGGGCGTAATCGCCCAATAATTTTCCCATCTTCAACATTTGTTTGCTCAAAACGGAAAATTTCGGAAGACGTGATGATATCACCTTCCATACCTTGTATCTCACTAATTGCAGTTACTCTACGTGACCCATCACGCATACGATCTGCATGAACCATCAGATGAATTGCAGAGGCAATTTGTTCACGAATAGCACGGTGAGGTAAATCCATACCAGCCATCAAAACCATCGTTTCCAAACGGGAGAGCATATCACGGGTGTTATTAGCATGACCAGTAGCCAAACTGCCATCATGACCAGTGTTCATCGCCTGCAACATATCCAACGCTTCACCGCCACGAACCTCACCAATAATGACGCGATCTGGTCGCATACGCAAGGAGTTAATTACCAAATCCTGCATGGTAATTTCGCCACGCCCTTCTACATTTGGTGGACGAGATTCTAAACGCACAACATGATCCTGTTGCAATTGTAATTCGGCAGCATTCTCAATCGTCACAATCCGTTCATTATCAGGAATAAAGCCAGAAAAAATGTTTAATAATGTCGTTTTACCTGAACCAGTACCACCAGAAATGAAGATATTGAGTTTAGAAATAACACACGCTTTCAAAAATTCAACTGCTTCTGGTGTAATGCTGCCATATTGAATCAGGTTCTCAATAGTCAATGGCACTTTAGAGAAAATACGAATGGTTAATGCTGGGCCATCAAGAGCAATTGGAGGAACAACCGCATTCACACGAGAGCCATCAGGTAAACGTGCATCTACGGTTGGGGAACCTTCATCAATACGACGGCCTAACGGTGCTACAATACGATCAATAATACGCAGAAGGTGCCCATTATCTTCAAATACAACGTGCGTTTTAGTAAGTTTACCTTTCATTTCGATGTAAACACTCTTCGGCCCGTTCACCATGACTTCCGTAATTTCATCAGAATGTAAGAACTGCTCTAATGGGCCAAAGCCTAATATCTCAGCCACAATTTGGTCAAACAACTTTCGCTTTTCATTGCGCGTCAATACAATGCTTTCATCAGCGAGCATTGATTCAAACATTTCCTTAATTGTGCCGCGAACTTCGGCCGTTTGGGTAATATCAATGCTGGGGTCTAGCTCGGCAATTAATCGCTGTTGTACGCGATTCTTCAAATCAATATACGCATCACGCGAACCAACGGCGGGTGATGTTCGCTTAACACGCATATCTTGTAATTTTGATGACTTCTTGGAATCACTACTGCCATCTCCAGAACCCTGATTACGTTCCAATCGCTTTAATAGAGACATGAAACCTCCACTTGCTAAATTAATGCTATTGTTTAGAGAGTGAAAGAATGTACTCTCTAGCCATGTTTTCTCTTACCGTTTTAATAAACGACTCAACAACCCTGTATTTGCTGGTTCAGTTGTACCCGTTTTTTGTGTTTCCGCCTCACCGCTATCTTGTCCACTACTTAACTGTCGCGCAATACGCCCAGCTAATTTTTCCAAACTTTGGCTGACAGGTTTTTTCTGTGTTGCTCCCATTACCAATGGCTTTCCACGATTTGCTGCCGCTGAAACGGCAGCGTTATCCTCTGGAATAGTCATAATAACAGGGCGCTTTAATGTATTCGTGATATTTTTAACTGAAATGCGTTGTTTATCAGTAACACCATTGATTACTAACCATATTTTTCGTGATTCATAATTCAAACTTTCAGTTAAATTAATGAACCGACTTGCATTCTTTAAACTTGGTAAATTTGGTTGGGCGATGAGTAGAATTGCATTAGCCGCATCCATGATGGCTAAGGATGTATCGTTAATAGCTGAACTGGTATCTACTATTATATAGTCGTAGATTTCGGTAAGGCGGGCAATGAGCGTAACCATATGCTCGGTTGTAACAACATCTGCCATTTCTGGGCGGGGAGGAGCCATGAGTACATCAAGACCGCTAAGATGGACTTGGACAACGCTACTAATAAGATCATCATCCAATTCATCTTTGCTGGTGCTTAAATCGACAACACTGGTTAACGGTTTCATGTTGAGCATGACGGCAACATCGCCAAATTGCAAGCTGGCATCTACAAGAATTGTTTTATGATTATGGTCAGCTAATGAAATAGCGGTATTAATGGCAATTGTAGAGCAACCGCTACCCCCTTTGGGGCTGAAAACAACGACCACCTTTCCATTTATAGCATCAGCCGATTCCTGTGATACAGGCTGCCCAACTTGGGTGGGGGCAGAAGCAACTGTATACGAAGGTCGTCGTGCGTACACACGGTGAATGGCGGCAACCAGTTGATCGCCGCCGAATGGTTTTGTCAAGAAGTCCTTTGCACCAGCCAACATTGCGCGACGCAAATAATCAGAATCACTCTGAACAGACATAATGATGATTTGCGTACGCGGAACAATATCTGTGATCTTTTGGCTTGCACTAATGCCATCAACGCCAGGCATGTTGATATCCATCAACATAACATCTGGTTTTTTCTCTTGCGCTAAGGCAATGGCCTCTTCACCAGTACCAGCTTGGCCTACAACTTCAATATCTTGTTCAAATTGGAGCAGTTTTCGGACATTTTCTCTGGTTTCTACCAGATCATCAACAATGGCTACACGGATTTTTTCTGACATATTCCCTTGGAATTTTATATATGGTTTATGACTCTGCTGAAAAAGGTATCGAAATCAAAAAGTTTAACTTTTCGTGTTTAACTTTTCGTCTTGACAGGGTTTGCGCCATGATGGGCAAATGTTGCACTTTTTTCAGTGAACTCATCCCATTGACAGTATGATCATTTTCTCTAGAAATACAAAACAATTAAGGATACCACTAACTAAACTTAATCATCTGTCAATAATATAGAATACGACCACTCTTTTTCACACAATCATACACCGCTGTAGGCAATTGTGGCAAGGTTTATTTGATTAGGGGATTAAATTATTTATGAGAATGGATTTACTTGCGTGGAGGTAAGTATAGAAAGGGTTATAAAAAAAAAGCCCTATCGTATGATAGGGCTTCTTCTTTAACTTAGATTACGTTAATACACTAGATATTAGATTAACCTAGTCCATTAACAACTTGGCTGAATACATCACCAATTTGCGGGCCGAGCAGGGTCAGGATAGCAATAACAACAATTGCAACCAACACAAGCACCAGCGCATACTCTACTAAACCTTGTCCATTCTCACGATTTAAAAATAACATGTTTTACCTCCGAGGTAAATAAATAAAAATTGATAAAAGTAGATGAAAACCATCTGAACTCAGTGTATAACAGATTTTTGCCAATTGCAAGCGAGGAGTACTAAATTCCTATAGATTTACATTTACCGAGCATATTATACGCCAATAGTAAAGGTGTATTGCCTAATTCTCGATGGGAATGAAGAATTCGGCTTTTGTTGGTTGACCTGGTGAGCTTTGAATTTCAAGCGTACCACCGAGTAAATTCACACGTTCACGTAGAGAAGAAATACCGATACCATCTATATCTTTTTTATTCCATATTTCATCAACATTAAAACCGCTGCCATTATCTTCAACAACGGCCGTTATTTGTTCGCCGCCTACATCTAATAGCACCTGTATTTGGGTGGCTCGCCCATGAATTAGTGCATTATTCATTAATTCTTGCACACCTCTAAATACGGTGACCTCGATATGACTTTCCAAGCGGCGTTCTACGCCAGTGATGGCAAAGGAGGCATTTGTATCATTATTTTCCTGGAAAGCTTCTGTATAACGGCGTAATGTTGGGATAACACCTAAATCATCCAGCATCATTGGGCGTAAATCAAATATAAAATTCTTGATGTCGTTGAATGTACCAGCGGCGGCCGCTTTAAGCGCATTCAACTCTGCTCGTGCAGTATCGGGGTCTACATCAAACAGGCGTTGACAAATTTCAGCTTGTAAAATGAAATTACTGAGCGATGAAGCTGGGCCATCGTGCATTTCTCGCACCAAACTCTGTTTAGCGGATTCTTCTGTTTGGATGATGCGAATGATGGTTGATTGCTCGCTAGATGAAATAACTACTGGTGAACCATCTTCTGCATTTTCTGTGGATAATGCGTCGCTATCGCCACCCATTTCCAAAAAACGTCGTTGAAAATCAAATAAACGTTCCAGATAACGCTGACTGCTTTGCAATTTTTCCAATTGTCCGCGCATAGTGAATAGACGTTGCTGAACATCTATCTGCCCTTCATATATGTCACGAATATAATCGCGTGGTTGCGTATCGTAATTCATCTGTAGTTGACGAGTTTGCGCGGTTGCTTGAGCATTGCGCTGTGCTAATCGTTCAACTTCGGCCGCGCTTTGCTTGATCAAGACATCGATCTCTTTGAGATCGCGTTTGGTTTGAATGTATTCGTCTTCTATATCAGCATGTAGTTGTTCGTAGCTGTTTTCTTCGGCCATGGGGGACTCCGTATATTTTATTTATTTGGGTTATCCAGCCGCACCCAGCCATGTTGCAGGGCATAAACGGCCGCTTGTGTTCTGTCATCAACCTGCATTTTTCGCAGGATGGCAGTCATGTGATTTTTGACGGTTTGATGACTAATGCCTAAATTGGCAGCAATTTCTTTATTACTCTTGCCGCTGGTCACATGCTCTAAAATTTCCATTTCGCGTGGGGAGAGGGGAACAAAGGGGCCGCTTGATTTATTAGAGAATTGTCCAGAAAATCGGCTGATTTTTTGAGATTCCCACTGATCAACTTCTTCTTTACTCATCTCTTTATTATCAAAAATATAACGGCCGTTTGCCGCTGTATGAATTGCTTTTATCAATACGTCTGGAGTGACATCTTTTGCACAATACCCAGATGCACCTGCACGCAACGCATGTAATGCTTGCTCGTAATCATCATACCCTGTAATCATAACAACGTGAATGTTGGGTAATTGTGCTTTGATATTGCGTGTCGCTTGTAAGCCATTGATTGTTGGTAAATTAATGTCCATTAAAATAACATCTGGATTCAATTCATGCGCGGATAGCAGGGCGGCATCACCATCACCAACATCACCGATAACGTGAATATGGTCGTCGGTGTCCAGCACATCGCGCAACCCTTGTCTAAATACAGGATGATCGTCAACGATAAGTACGTTTATTTGTTCTGACAAAATGGTATGCCTCCTTGCGGGTAATAGCTTGTTCACTTACTCTCAAAATCAAAACCAGTATACCATGAAAACTTTTGCTCAGGTACTTATAAATTGTCCTACAAGTTGTGCCATCAACTTTATACATGTACGATTTGGGCGATAGGATTGAGAGATGGAGATTATGATTAAACAAAAAGAGTGGCCGGTGGAGATTATTCGCAGCCGCCGTCGGCGCAAGACGGTGAGCGCAAAATTACAGGATGGTGTACTCGTCGTCCGTGCGCCTGCCAAGATGAGTGAGGCAGAATTGCGTCCTGTTATTGCCAATTTTCAAAAGCGGATGGCAAAACGGCATCTGCCGCATACGGATGCGGAATTGGTGCAGTTGGCGAAGGAGATGGAGAGGGTGATTAACGGCCGTTTACCCCCCTATACCATCCGTTACGTCACCAACCAAAACAAGCGATTTGGCAGTTGTACACCAGCACAGGGGACGATTCGCATCAGTCACCGCGTTGCGTCCATGCCCCATTTTGTACGCGCCTACGTTGTCATCCACGAGCTGGCGCACCTGCTGGAAGCCAATCATGGCCGTCACTTTTGGCAGCTTGTCAATGCTTACCCGCTCACCGAACGCGCACGCGGTTATTTGATGGCCGTTGGCCTTGAAGAGACCGAAAATGAGAAATAGCTCATTTCATTTCTTGACCGCCTTATTGTATACTTGGGGCAACTTATAGGTGTGAAGAGAGAATAATTATGCTAACTGCAATTCAAGGCACATATCGTAACGGTAAAATAGAATTACGCCGTTACCCATATAATATAAGAAGTGAAACGCCAGTTATTGTCACTTTTCTGGATGAGGACTCCATGGATTTAGAAAAGCGAAACATCAGCCCGACAATGGCCGCCGCGTGGCGAGCGCAACTAGCCTCATTCGCAGAAGAGTGGGATTCTCCTGAAATGGATATTTATGACAATTATGATGAAGCCAAAGCAAGCGTATAAACGCGGCGATATTGTACTCGTTCTATTTCCACACTCTGATCTGCGAACAGCAAAACAACGCCCTGCATTGATTGTTCAAGCAAATCATTTGCAAACTGGCGTGGCACAAATTATTGTATCTATGATCACGAGTAGATTGTTCCGTGCCGATCATTCAAGCCGTGTTTTGATTTCTTTGTCCACTCCAGACGGAAAATCGTCAGGGTTGCTTACTGATTCAGTTGTCATGACAGATAATATGGCAACTGTTGCCGAAGGGGCGATTAAACGTGTTATTGGTATTTTACCTATGGGAAAAATAGACAAGGCGTTACGACACACATTAGCCTTATAAATAGAGAATTTTATGACCATTTTAGACATTGTAACCTTACCCGCGCCCATCCTGCGTGAAAAA
>CAYSDT010000012.1:0-3629 GCA_964429835.1 uncultured Ardenticatenaceae bacterium
CCGCCCCAAAATGTTCACGAATCGCTTGTTCTGAATACGCTCCAGGTTCGCCCTGAAAGGCGATAAGTTGTTGTTTTTCGTTCATAATATGTCAATGTAGGGGCGTGGCCTTGTACCTGCCCAATTATTTGGTAATCCACAATCTTGGGCGACCACAAGGGTCGCCCCTACAACTGTCTACTTCTTTTTTTCTGGGCCGCGTTTGCGTAACTCTTCGGCCGTGATGAGACCCATTTCCAGTTCGGCAATATCGCTATGGCTATAACCAGCCATGAGTATGTCGCGCACATCGTAGCCAATGCGTGCGCTGACATCGCCAATGCTTCCGGGCGGAAAGCCTGATTTTGTTTTTTTAGTTGATGGTTGGTCAGATGTGGATTCAGTTGAAGAGGGTTCTTTATTCATAATATATCTGTCAGGTTTTACAAGCACTCCTGTAATGCTTGCCAGCAAATATCCATATCTGCCTGCTCCGTCTGCCAATTGGAGAAAGCAGCGCGGATGCTGGGCGTGCCTTTGAATTGTGTGGGGGTGAGGAAAACACGGCCGTCGTCGCGCAACCGATCTAAATAGGTGTGAATTTCATCCATCGTGCAGGACTGTGCCAACGTGAAACAGGTGACATTCAGACGCACGGGGTCGAGCAGGCGGAATGCGGCCGATTGCTTGATTTTTTCGCCGAGCCACGCCGCCTGAGCGCAGTTTCGCTCCACAATGTCACGATACCCATCCCGCCCGTAAGCGATTAAGCTCATCCACGCGGGCAGGGCGCGGAAACGACGCGAGTTTTGTGGTGTCCAGTGAACAAAGCTGGGCGTGTCTTGCAACGGGCCGAGATAAACGGCCGTGTTTTGGAAAACCTCCCACTGCAATTTCGGATGGCGCGTCAGTTGGATGGCCGAATCATACGGCACATTGAGCCATTTATGGGCATCAATGGTGATGGAATCGGCCGCTTCCATGCCTGCCAGCAGATGGGCAAAAGTGGGCGAGCAAGCGGCAAACCCGCCAAATGCGGCATCCAGATGCAGCCAAAAATGATGCTTTTCTTTGAGCGCGGCGATGGCTTGCAAATCGTCAAAATCGACCGTGTTGACCGTGCCGCCACTGGCGATGACGATACACGGTTCGCCGTCCAATGCCGCCAACTGATCTGCTAACGCGGCCACATCCATCGCTTCCCGATTGGGCAGTGTGGGGATGATGGTGACGTTTTTCTTGCCCATGCCGAGCATGGATAAACTTTTGTAGCTGCTGGAATGGGGCGTGGCGGTGAGGATTGAAAACGGCCGTTTTCCATACAGCCCCTCCTCCGCAACATTGATCCCCATCTGCTCCCCAACCCATTGCCGCCCCTGCGCCAACCCGACAAAATTACTCATCGTCGCGCCGCTGACAAAGCTGCCCGTGAAACTATCGGGTAAGCCGAACAGGTCACGGAGCATGTGAATAACGGCCGTTTCCACCTGTGGCGCGCTGGAATCATTATCCGACGTGACATTTTGATCATAAGTCGCCGCCAGCCAATCGCCGAGCAGCGCGGCGGGGGTGCTACCGCCCGTCACAAAACCGAAATAGCGCGGCCCCGCACTGCCTGAAAGTTGGTCACGGTAGCTGGCGCGAAACTGATCCATCGCCCCTTCTGCACCCAGCCCTGTTGTGGGTAAGGTGTCAGGTGGGTGGGCGATGGGGGCGGCGGCGGCGGGGCGTTCGGGCAGGGAATTGAGGAATGCGGAGGCTTCGGAAACGGCCGTTTGCAGCACCGTTTCCATCTGATCCCAATCCTGTTGTAATTGTGGGTTCATAAATTGACAATTGACAATTGACCATTAACAATTGACAATTTTTACCCCCGTGTGCGTTCTAGCAAAACCATCATCAACATGCTAAGAACGGCCGTTATTTGCTCCGATTCGTTTATTTCATCCAGCTTTTCAATCGAAAAACTGCTTTCCAGCATAGATGGCAGCTTTTTTACTTTGAAAATTGCTCGCCCATCGGCGTGCATCATAAAAAAGACAGGGTTGAAAAAGTAGCCAGAGAACATGCCCAAAAAGGGAATATCGCCCAAAAAGCTGTCCATCATCCGTATCCACGGATTTTCTTCCTGCACTGTGAAAATATCCATCCCGTTCGCATCGGTGATGTCATAATGCGCTTTCCAAAGCGATTTCGTCCCCTGCCGTCGCACAGAACCAATTGCCATCCCGTTCATATCTGTGAAATGGTAGCGGGCGGAGTAATCAATCACGCGGTCGGCTTTGATGTGATAAAGCGGTATCTGTTGCGCTCTATCGTCAAAGACGGTGATTTCTTCTTTGATTTTGAGCAGTTTTTGCTTGACATAAAACAGCAATTCACCATTGCTGTCAATGACGGACACTTGCGGGGATAGGGCTATTTTTTTGAATTCGAGTTTTAGGGGAAAGTTCATACGATTTACACCTCATATTTTTAGATTTAAGTACACTTCATTTCCTTACATCGTCAATAAGTATACCTTATTTCTAGGGTTAATGATGTTGGTTGAAAAAAGAGAGTAAACGGCCGTTTTCGCCAAAAACTCTGCATAGATATACACTTATTATCAATTCATTTTTTATCCATACAAGCCCGACTATGATAAGAGGTTGCTATGAATATCACCAAACAACGCAAAACCTTGCACGACACAATTGAGACATTGCCAGCATCACAACTGATGATGATGTCAGAATACGCCCTCTATTTGCAATCAAACTCATCATCGTGGGACGATCTGCCACAAGTTCAAGACGAATCCTTACTCCAACTCATAGAAACGATTCGTCAAACGCCATTTAACCCCGACAGCGTGACATTGCCTACAAAACATGTGGACACGCACATCGCCGAATTGGAAGGATGGCAAAGCAGTCCGTCAATAGATTCAACAAAATGGGATAACGAATGGGATCAATTAGAAGCAGAGTGGAAAACAGAGCGTCTATCCCATGAAACACTTGAAAGAGAACAGGATTGGTAATGGCAGAGTTTATATTAGATACGAATCATATCTCCCCGCTCGTTACGCTGGGGCATCCGCTTCGGGAAAAGATATTGGAACGGTTGCATAGCGGTGACAATTTTTCAATTGCCGTGCCTGCATTGCACGAATTTTTATATGGTATCGCCTTACTGCCCAGAGCCGCACAAAACTTAAAGTTATGGCACTCTCTCGAAAATGTCTTCACCTATTACGCAGTTGACGAAGTTGTCGCTCAACAATCCGCTCAATTGCGTGTTAAATTGCGAAAACAAGGGTGGCAATTGGACAGCATAGATTCCATGATCGCGGTTGTTGTGATGCAAAAAGGTTTGGTATTACTGACAACGGACAAAGACTTTCGTGGAATTCCAAATCTGGTTCATGAGAATTGGCGGTAAAAGTTCGGGGTAACGGCCGTTTTCGCCGAAAACCCCTAAGTGCAACGCACCTGCGAGGTGCATCGCACTTACCCCCATCGCCCGTGCGGTGTTTGCATTTGCAAGCACGGGGGTGATGGGGTTGTTGTTGACCATTAAGGGCTTATTTCACTGGATGAGATGGCGTTGTGATATAAAACTCGTAGGTCAATTTTGCAAAATTGACCTACACTGATACAAAAAAA
>CAYSDT010000012.1:3729-16969 GCA_964429835.1 uncultured Ardenticatenaceae bacterium
AAAACCTGACAGGTCTGGTAATTATGGATGTGAAGCAAAGTTCAACACCCCAGCCGCGCCATCGGGCATGGTGTAGAACATCTGACCAGAAGTGACAACCGTATCACTACCGATAAGCTGATCCGTCCATTGATAGCCCGTGATTGCGCCCAAAGCGGCTAAATAAGCCTCTTCCTGCTCCATCAATCCATCGCAGAATTGGCGGGTGGTGACAATATCTGTCACGTTGAAGTAATCATTGACGGGAACCATCGTGCCAGAGTAATTATTGCAACTGGCATTACCCGAAATTTGGTCACCAGCAAAATGAGCGGTGATTTGCGACCCTTCGATGAGGGGCTGCGGTGCGCTAGCCGCGCCGTAGGATGTCAAGTACAGAACGCTGCCATCCGCTTCGCCAGCAGGCGTATCTTCGGTCGGGGGAATGGTCATACCTTCGGGTACAAAGCGCATTGTGCCGCTATCGGCAGGCAAATCAAGGTATAAATTACCGCCTTCGATGAAGTAGATAACTGCGCTGCTTAATTGTTCCAAGAACATCGTATCTTGTGCGGGATCGCTGCAAGCGACCATTGTCATTGGGCCGGGAACGATGCTGATGTTGCTACCTTCAGTGGTGTATGTAGCGAGTGAGTTGTTGCAATCCACTTTAACGAGGGCGGTGCCATCGTCCTTAAAAAGGATGATGTAATTGGTGTGATTTTCCACCATCTGTTCGCCAGTGGCGGGATTTGTAGTTGAAACCCATGCCCACGGGATGTTGGTCAGGCTTGCTTCCATTGTTGGAGCGGCCACAACTGGAAGATTTTCGGCATCGGTTGTTTCTACAAATTCAGCCACAACCCATACTTCACCTTCGGGCAAGCTGGGGGCATCAACTAGATACCATAATCCATCTTGGCTTACGCCGATGAGTTCACCGCTGGCACCAAAGGGTGCTGCGCCGATGTAAGGATAATCTGTACCAGGCCCCGTGCGTAAGAAAACGCCATCAGGGGCGGTGACTGTACCTGTTGCCGCGCCTTCTGCTGGTGCATCCAATTCAACGGTGGTTACATTACGGTAATAATCAATCGGGCCGCCTGCTACCCAAGAGAGCTTCAACACTGCGCCATTGCCTTCAATTGTATAATTTTGGGCGGGGCCAAAGGTTTGCGCCATCGCTGTGTCTAACGAATCGGGTCCGCAAGCAGCCTTCGTTGAGGGGCCGAGTTCCATGAAGATATTAGTGTCATCAGGTGTTGCATAACGGCCGTTTGCATTATTGCAATCCATTTTGGCAGTAAACGTGCCGTCTTCATTAAATATCAATGTGTAATTTTCTGGATTAGGGACGCTGATGGGATCACTTGCGTTGCCATTGGGGTCACGACGTTCCCATGCCCATGTTTTACCAACCAAATCGGGGTTGACGACATGATCAAGCGTGTCGATATAAGGGAGTGCTTCGGTAGCAACAGGAGCTACTGTTGCGACTTCTTCAACAACGACGGGGACTTCTGTGGCCGGAACGGCCGTTGCTTCTGGTTCATCACTGCCACATGCAGCTAACGCCAAAACGAACAGTAACAATAATAACGCGGATACTTTCTTCATAATTCTCCTTGATCTTTTCTTTTTCAAATGTGATGGGGGGATAAACGGCCGTTTATCCAAAAACAAACCGTCGTCTGAGCCTGTCGAAGGCAAAGCCCCCCAAAATCGCCGAGAATGTTACCATCATTAAGTGCAGATACAACCATCTCACATCAAAATTTAATCCCCCTCCAAGAAAACATTAAACAATCGTTGGAAAAAACGCCATATGCTTGACATTTACACCCCAATTTGCCTCACCTTTGTTTGACATCCCCCCCCCAATTCGCTAAAATCCCCACCTGAAAACGCCCCCACCACAATCGGGGCGTTTTTTATGTGTATGGAAGATCGCGCAACGTATATTCACGTTGTGCTTAAAAAAACAAAGGTGTGCAGACAATTCTCCACACCACCTACAAATCCCCCTTTAGGAGGCGAGAAAATTCTATGGAAACAACAGTATTACTTGCACAAAGTGCCGATAAAGTGGCACTCCCCGCGATTTGGTGGCTTGCACCACTCGGCGCAATCCTTGCGCTCGGTTTCGCGTATAAATTCTACCGCGATGTTATGGGCCACAGCGAAGGTAACGAAGACATGATCGAAATCGCGCAAGCGGTTCGTGAAGGCGCGATGGCTTATCTGACCCGCCAATATCGCATGGTCGGCATCGTTTTTGCCGTCCTCTTCGTTCTATTTGTTGTGATGGCACTCGTGGGATTACAAAACCCCATCGTTCCCATCGCCTTCCTGACAGGTGGCTTCTTCTCTGGTTTATGTGGATTCATCGGCATGAAAACCGCCACCAACGCTTCTGCGCGTACCGCACAAGCGGCCAGCAAAAGCTTGGACGGCGGCTTGAAAGTGGCATTACGCGCTGGTGCTGTGATGGGTTTAGTCGTTGTCGGCTTCGCCCTGTTAGACATCACCGTCTGGTTCTTGCTTCTCTACTATTTACCCCTTCCCTTTGACTTCTTACAAGTTGCCAATCCCCTGCCCCAAATCACAGCCACAATGTTGAGCTTTGGCATGGGCGCGTCCACACAAGCGTTATTCGCTCGTGTTGGCGGTGGCATTTACACCAAAGCGGCCGATGTTGGCGCAGATTTGGTTGGTAAAGTGGAAGCAGGCATCCCCGAAGATGATCCACGCAACCCCGCCACCATCGCTGATAACGTCGGCGACAATGTTGGCGACGTGGCTGGCATGGGTGCTGACCTGTACGAATCTTACGCTGGCTCCATCTTGGCAACCTCCGCATTGGGTGTGGCCGCCGTTGTCGTTGGCGCAAACAGCTTGGGTGTTGATATTACCGACACCGCCGCCGTGATGAACATGCAGTTGCGCTACATCTCCGCGCCGCTGGTTGTGGCCGCCATTGGTGTTGCCCTCTCCATTATGGGCGTGTACATGGTTCGCACCGATGAAGGCGCAAGCCAAGCCAAATTGATTGGCGCGTTAAATCGCGGCTTGTATGGCAGTTCCATCGGTATTTTGATTTTGTCATTGGGCGTTGTGTATATTCTTGATCTGCCCAACGCATTCCAAGTTTGGATTGCCATCGTTACTGGTTTGATTGTCGGCGTTTCCGTTGGTAAAGCGACTGAGTATTACACCTCATCAGGCGCAAAACCGACGCAAGAGATTGCGAAACAGGCCGAAACCAGCACCGCCACCTTGTTAATCGAAGGGTTGGCTGTCGGCATGGAATCTGTTGGCGTTCCCGTTGTGGCAATCATCATCGGTATCGCGGTCAGCTTCTACGCCGTTGGCGGCGTAACCAATACGACGATGGGCTTGTACGGTGTTGGTATTGCTGCGGTGGCGATGTTGTCCACCTTGGGCTTCACGTTAGCGACGGACGCATACGGCCCCATCGCTGATAATGCTGGCGGTAATGCTGAAATGGCTGGCCTGCCCCCCGAAGTGCGCGAACGCACTGACCAGTTGGATTCTGTCGGTAACACGACGGCCGCTATGGGTAAAGGGTTCGCTATCGGTTCGGCGGCATTAACGTCGTTGGCACTGTTAGCTGCTTATTTGGAAGAGATTCGCTTGTCGTTGACGCTGCATGGCGGCGGTGAAGCGTTGATGGTAAACGGCCGTGCGATTGCCGCATGGACGATGGAAGATTTCATGACGTATTACAACGTCACGCTTATCAACCCCGCCGTTTTGATTGGTATCTTCATCGGTGCGGGAACCGCGTTCTACTTCTCCTCCATGACGATGCGTGCCGTTGGCCGCGCTGCTGGCGATATGGTTGAAGAAGTCCGTCGTCAATTCCGCGAAATGCCCGGCATTTTGGAAGGGACACAAAAACCGGATTACGCCCGCTGTGTTGAAATCAGCACCATCTCCGCTCAACGCGAAATGGTTGCGCCGTCTGTATTGGCCTTGGCTGTACCAGTCGTGGTCGGTGTTATCTTCGGTGTCGCTGGTGTGCTTGGTCTGTTGACTGGCGCATTGACGGCTGGATTCGCCCTTGCGGTGATGATGTCCAATTCTGGTGGTGCTTGGGATAATGCCAAGAAATACATCGAAGAAGGCAATTATGGCGGCAAGAATTCAAGGGCGCATAAAGCGGCCGTTGTTGGTGATACCGTTGGTGATCCATTCAAGGATACGTCTGGCCCATCACTCAACATCTTGATCAAGCTGATGTCGATGGTTTCCGTCGTCTTTGCTGGTTTGATCACCTACTTTGCCAATGGGCAAGGGTTGATTCAGATGTTGCTTGGCAACTAAGAATTAAGAATTGAAAATGGATAATTGATAATTGATAATTGATAATTATTCATTGATAAAAAGGCGTTGCTCGGATGAGTAACGCCTTTTTTGTTGCCTTATTGCAGATTTGCACACGCTATGCTGTCTGGAAGGAGTTGGAGATTAATGTAAGAAATATTGAGAAGATACGCTGTTAATTGTTAATTGTTGCTCCCTCGCCGCCGAAACAAAATAATCCCCGCCATCACTCCGCCGCCAATGAGCGTCGCCAGCAACGCCGACCAACTGCCCAAACTTCCTGAAGGGGACAACACGGCCGTTCCCGGCAACCCCATAATCAGATAAATGTACGCCATCAACGCGCCCAACGTCGTCCATAGCACCCCTTCAACTTGTTGACGGATATTCCACTGTTTTTGATGAGAAACGGCCGTTATTCCCCCCACAACAATCCCCAATCCCAAAAAGAGCATCCCCAACAGTTGCACTTGCGACAGCATGATCAGCAGACTCGGCTCCTGCGGGGGCGGGACGGGTGTTGGCGAGGCGGGAAAGGTTGGCGTGGGCTGTGTAGTAGGCACAGGTGTGGGGATGGGTGTGCTGGTTGGAACGGCCGTTGGCAATGGTGTTGGCGTAATGATGATAATCTCCGCCTCTGCCTCCTCATCCGCGTCCGCAATTTTGATGATCACCTCTTCCGACCCCTGCGTTTCCCCTGCGTAAGCCGAAATGCTGAACGTCCCCGCGCTGGTACGCGCCTCCAACAGATAATCGAGTGCAGAACGGCCGTTTGTCGTCGGGATGGTGTCGATGATATTTTCCGTCCCCTGCACCAAATCGCGCTCCATAAAGCGCACCATCGTCCCGTTTGGCACGGGATTCCCATTTTTATCGAGGATGATGCCTGTTTGCAGGCGCAATGTGTCACCAACGGCCGTTTGTAACGGCGCGTCACTCTCTGGCGATTGCATTTCGCCGATAAATAGTTCAATCACTTGCGCGGGATCGGGTTCGGTTTGTGCCGCCAAATCGTAATTGATACCCGCCACATTCACGGGCGGCTTGCCGCTCAATGGCGATTCCAAATAGAGGGCGCGTACCGATGCGTCCACAAAAGCGTCAATTTTGCTGTACACGCCAAAATACGCGGTTAATTTGGACACTTCGGTGCTGTCCAAAAAGTACGGCGCGTTATACGCAAAAACAATCACGCGGCTGTTACGGATGATGTCGGGGCGGTCGGCCAGAAAATGATGGAGTGCATCGGCTCCATCGTCATTCCCCAATAAAGCAAAAATAATCCAGTCTGCTTCTTCTAATGTGCTGTTGACGCGGAAGGCGGCGGGGGGTGTGGGGGTAGGAACGGCCGTTCCCACACGAATCGTATCTGTCACCACCTCTTCTTCGGGGGCGATGGGTTCAGGCAGAACGCCCGCCACCGCGCCCGCGTCCAAAAACACTTGCAAATCGGCGAACGTGTAGCTGGAAATCTGCTCCTCTTGCGCCTGCCCGCTCGCTTCTGGCCCGTACAACGCCAAAATCGCATCTGCCAACGCCGTTTCGCCGATGTACGGCAGCGGTTCGCAATCGCCGCACTGCTGCCCGTAGCGCATATCGGTAAAAATGGCGATTTTTTCACTGGCGATGGGCGGGCTGCTGAACTGCTCCGCCAGCTCATCGGGACTGGGCGACAACAAGGTGATGGACGACTGAGCAACGTCAACAATACTTGTCTCCGTACTTGTGGGGGCGATGGAATCGTTTGCCGCCACCATTTCCATGCTGAAATCAGAACCATACAGCCGTAATTTCAGTTCTAAAATGCGTAAAACAGCCTCATCAACGCGCTGTTGGAACAGCTGATCGGTCGTATATTTCTCACGAAACCAGAGGATTGTATCTTTTGTATTCGCTAACTGTGTCGCATAGCCATCATCGCCAAGTGCGAAGTTTTGCAGGAATAGCAGGTCGTTACCCGCCAGCAGTGCATCTTTGGCAACCAAGCGATGGGGGAAGGACGCGCCCGTGTCGTCGTAAAATTGTTGAATTGAGTGTGCGCCCAATGCGTCAGACACGATCACACCGCCGCTGTTGCGCCACTCGCTGAATGCGGGCAAATCCATCAAAGTTCCCATCGCCTGTTGGTCAAAGCTGATGGGCGCGGTTGCGCTGTTGATATTACCCTGAAAGCCTTGATAGCGGATGTGACTGGCGAGCAAGCCGTCCGTCCGCCCATCTGCTTCAGCGGGATTGGCGACGGCCGCAAAGGGAACTAGATCGACGGTTAATAAATCTTCTAAGGTTTTGTGAATAGTGGGAGCTTCTTGATTGCTGGATCGGTCGCCGCTGCCACTGCCGGGAAAATGTTTGGCAACAACAGC
The DNA here is from genome assembly GCA_964429835.1 of uncultured Ardenticatenaceae bacterium. Taxonomy (GTDB): domain Bacteria; phylum Chloroflexota; class Anaerolineae; order Promineifilales; family Promineifilaceae; genus S016-13. Next base: position 10,419 of record CAYSDT010000012.1, read on the forward strand.
GATTCGGTCTTGGCTGCCCTGATGGATACCGCCGATGTACGCTTCACCCATCAATCCCACCCAATACGGGTCGCCGCCAAACACCCGCACACCAAGATCGCTTTGGTTGGCGGGGTCAGGGTTGGCAAGCACATCCAGCGTGGGGCCGAACAGCATGTTTACGCCGATGCTGTTTAGCTCTTGCCCAACGGTTTGCCCGACAGCGCGGGCGTTATCGGGCTGCCACGTCGCCCCAATCGCCATGTTGGAAGGAACGGCCGTTAGCGGGCTACCTGTCGTTAATCCCCCATAAATTTCGCTGTATGGCGCATTGTCCCCTTCATAATTGGTGGCAATAAATAGTGGAATCGGGTTTGTGGGCGGGGCGGGGGGGATGGGAACGGTGTCGGTCAAATTAGCTGTGGTGGTGATAGATGATGTGCTGAGCAGAGCCAACTGTTGTAAATCGGCCGTTAGTTTGGCAAGTTGGGCGGGCGGGGCGGTGATGTTGTCGTTTTCGGCAAGCAACACCACGCCACCAACCTGATAATTGGTAATCAAGTCGGCAATATCGCTGTTTTGAGGGGCGGTATCTCCTTCAAACGTCACTAAAAAAAGCTGACCAATGCGCTCTTCAACGCTCATCGTCTCGAAAATGGCCTGCGCTTGTTCGTAATCGTCGGCAGAAACACGCCCACCAGCCAGCAGAAGTGGCAGCAACAAAGCGGCCACCCAGCCTAGTCGCCAGATGCGCGTCAATCTCATCATTTTATTTCCATCTCGTTCCCACGCTCTGCGTGGGAATGCAGAATGGACGCTCTGCGTCCTACTCGACGCGGAGCGTGGAACGAGGGTTAAATGGTTGTTTTTACAATATGCAAGTGATGATTTGTATGGGGCAAAGGGCGTTTTTGCAGATTAACAATCACCGTGCGTAGTATACCGTAGATTGCGACCATAAACACCTGTGTTACAATGCGCGGCGTTTACGAAAATGAAGAATTTTAGATTTTCTGATGCTTTGTGGGGTAATGGATTGCATTGGGCTTGGCAACACCAAGCCCGTACCGTAGGGGCTTGGTGTTGCCAAGCCCATAACCCTATAATTCTTCAAAGAGTCCGAATTCAATGATAATAAGGAGTTTCCCTATGAAGCGTATATACCCCGTTGTAACCCTGTTTTTACTGCTGTTTGTTGTGGCCGCTTGCGGCCCTGAGCAGCCAGAATCCGTCGAAGTTGTTGAGCCAACGGCCGAATCGGTCGATGCCGCGCCCACAACTGCCCCCGTTGAAAATGCACGTCCGACGGTTACACCCGCTGCCAACGATGGCTATCCCGCACCCGATAGAGAGGGTGTGTTGGATGGGTATCCAGCAGTGATCGCTGTAACGGCCGTTTCCCGTGATGGTTATCCTGTCATAGATTATTCCGCCTTGCCCACCCGCAACCCCTACCCCGTTGAGGGCGAATACATTTGGATGTCCGTACCGATGGGCGAACAATGCGCCGAATCCATGACGTATCCGACCATGCAAGATGCCGTTTGGGTGTTGCAAGGTGAAGGAATTGGCGTATTCGGTCAGCGGACAGATGATCTGATGGTTTGTAGCGCGTGTGGCTGCCCCACCAGCACCCATTATTCCATGCAAATTCTGGCAACCGATCAAGCCGCCGCCGAAGAACTCGGCTGGCAATTGAGTGAAACGCAATAAGGAAAGATAGAGTGCAGAGTGTAGAGATAGAGAGGTTGTCTAACACTCACCTCTATCTCTATCTCCCCACTCTATCTAACAATTATGATACGTTTTTTAACGGCTGGTGAATCGCACGGGCCACAATTGACCGCGATTGTCGAAGGGCTGCCTGCGGGCTTGCCGTTGGACATGGACGCATTGAACCGCCAATTGGCGCGTCGCCAAAAAGGGTATGGTTCTGGCGGACGAATGAAGATTGAGAAGGATCGGGTGCAGTTGACGGCTGGATATATGAACGGCCGTACTACAGGCGCACCCGTCGCTATCAATTTGCAAAATCTTGATTATGCCAAATGGGCGGAGCGGGACATTACCGCCATCACCACCCCGCGACCGGGACATGCGGATTTAACGGGGGCGATTAAGTACGGGTATGGCGAACTGCGCCTTGCATTGGAACGCGCGTCGGCACGAGAAACGGCCGTTCGTGTGGCAGTCGGCGGCATATGCAAACAGTTCTTGGCGACGTTTGGTATTGAGATTGGTAGTTATGTGGTCAGCATCGGTGATGCAGAGGCAATCCCCCCCGCTGAATTGTCATATGCAGATCGCTTTGCGGTGGCTGAATCGAATGATTTACGGTGTGCGGTGGAAACGGCCGTTTCCAATATGCGCCAACAAGTCCGCGCCACAATGGACGCGAAGGACACCATCGGCGGCATATTTGAAGTGGTCGCCCTTAATGTTCCAGCAGGGCTGGGCAGTCACGTCCATTGGGATCGGCGATTGGATTCGTTGCTGATGTGGTCAGTCGGCTCTATTCAAGCGATTAAAGGCGTGGAGATTGGCACGGCGTTCGCTAACAGTCGCCATCCCGGTTCAAAAGTGCATGACGAGATATTTTTGGCCGACGATGGGCAATCGCTGGTGCGGCAAACCAATAACAGCGGCGGCTTTGAAGGCGGCATTAGCACTGGTGAGCCAATTATCGTCCGTGCGGCGATGAAGCCCATCGCCACCGTGTTGAACCCGCGCCACTCCGTCGATTTGGCGACGGGCGAAGAGGCGGTGACGGTGTACGAACGCTCGGATTTTACGGCCGTTCCCCGTGCGGCCGTTGTCGGCGAGGCGATGGCCGCAATTACGTTGGCAAATGCGCTCATGGAAAAGCTCGGCGGGGATAGCATCGCTGAAATGCGCCCCCGTTTTGACAATCTCCGTCGCGCCCGCCTTGATGATTTGATGATGGATGATGTGTCATGGCGGTTTAAGTACGAAAGCGAGTGGCGAGTGACTGGCGGAGTCGAGCCTTTAGGCGGTAAGTTTAGCTAAAAACCGGCTAAAGCCTCCACTCCACTCCACTCGCATACTCGCCACTCGCCACTCGCTGCTCGCCTCAAAGAGGCTGTATTATGATTGAAGAACCGACATCAAATAGTAATAAAATATGGCTTGCATTGGGCGGTTGTATGCTTGCTTTTACCTGCATTTGCTGCACTTGTGTGGCAAGCACTGTCGGGCTGGCGGCTTATGGGGATGGGGAAGGATGGTTTGATACGGCCACGCCAAATGCGTCGGCGGCTATCCCCGTCACCCCCACGCGCTTTGCTGAAAGCAGCAGGGCGACGGAAGCCGTGCCGACCATCACCCCCGCGCCTGTGGAGGCTGTGCCTGCGGATGAGACTGTGCCAACGGCCGTTTCCATCACCCCCACACCGCCGCCAGCACCCTTGCTGACCCATCTCACCATCCCCAAAGCTGTTGAACAGCAAGCCGTTCCCGCTGGGGCGATGGCGGATTTGATTGCCATGTACGAGGGGAATTATCCAGCACACGAGTATTACGAAACGGCCGTTCGCATGGGCAGTCGTGATGTGGGCAACCGCACCGTCAACGGCATCGCTTACGTTGTCGGCGACAAGCAAACCTTTATGACCGAAGGGGAACGGTTGCAAACCGAACTCGTTTACGCCACCGAACACATCTATTTTTGGATGGAAGATGGGTTGAATTTGAATAAAGGGGAGATGATCGCCGCCGCCGAGCGGCTGGAAAATGAGTATTATCCGCGCCTGACCGCCCTTTTTGGTAACGAATGGCAGCCAGGCATTGATGGCGATCCCCATTTTTCTGTCGTCCACATTGAAGGTGACCGCGACGCGGGCGAATTGGGTTGGTTTACCGATGCAAACGAGTATCCTGAAACGATTATTGAAGGCTCAAATGAGCAGGAAATGCTCTATCTGGTGATGGGTAATTTGGATACCGACGAGCCGCTTTACGACGGCACGCTGGTTCACGAAGTGCAACATTTGATTCAATGGCATGTCGATTCCAACGAGACAAGCTGGATGAATGAGGGGTTGTCGCAGTTGGCTGAAACGTATATGGGGCTGGACACGGTGGACAGTTTCGACTACCTCATCGCCCCTGAAACGCGGTTGAATGCGTGGGATAACGAGATTGACGTGGACGCACATTACGCCAGCGCGTACCTGTACGCCATGTACATTTGGGAACAATTGGGCGATGGCGGTGTGCAAGCGTTGTCGCGCCATCCAGCCAATGGGCTGGCGGGCGTGCGGGCGGTGCTGGCTGAATTTGCCCCCGACCGTTCGCTGGAACAGTTCACGGCCGATTGGGCGGCGGCCAATTATCTGGATGACCCTGCGGGCGGGCGATATGGGTACAGGGCGATTGAGTTAGATGATGTATCCATCTATCAAAAACTTGAAGATGCTGCTACTGGTGAAGTCAACACCCTCGCCCCATTTGGCGTGCATTATATTGAGTTAGACGAAGATGGGGGGACGACGGTCAGCTTTGTTGGTGACACCGTTGCGCCGCTCATCGGCAATCCGCCGTTGCGGGGGGAACAATTTTGGTACGCGCCATCGGTGGATAATGTGAATGCGGTTTTACAACGGCCGTTTGACCTCACAACCCTCGATAGTGCCACTCTGACCTTCGATGCGTGGTACGATTTGGAAGAAGATTGGGATTTTGCTTACCTTTCCGTCTCCGAAGATGGGGGCGCAAACTGGAACTTGCTCGTCCCCGATGAATCGACGGCGGGTGAATTTGGACCGGGCTGGAACGGCCGTTCTGACGGTTGGATCAACGAGCGCGTTTCGCTAAACAGCTACGTTGGCGAGGAAATCATCGTGCGCTTTGATTTGCTGACCGATTCGGCCATTAACGGGCGCGGCTTTGCCGTCGATAATTTCGCTATTGCGGAACTTGGCTACGCGGATGATGTGGAAGCGGGCTTGCCCGATCTGCTTACGGATGGCGGTTGGAAAACGTCGGGTTTTGTGCCGACGGGCTGGCAGTTGCCGCAACAGTGGAGCGTCCAATGGACGCATGATGGCATCGTGGAGGTGCTGTCTTTGAATGAGTTGAATCAGGGGGAGTGGATGTTGGGGGAGGAAAACGGCCGTTTTTCAGACAGCGTTCTCATCATCATGCCCCAAACGCCATTTGTAGACCAAGCCGCGACGTATTGGTTGCAACAGAATTGATGTTCTCGTTCCACGCTCTGCGTGGAATGCCCTGCCCAGACGCTCTGCGTCATGGGATGGGACGCAGAGACGCAGAGCGTCCGTTAGCGTTTCACGCACATTCCCACGCTCTGCGTGGGAATGTGTTGCCCCCTATTTTTAATGGGTGTGTTTCATTTCAGGCTGGCGAATAAATTCGCGCCTACGGCTGCAAAGTCGGCCTACGCCGACTAGACCTCAGTCGGCGTAGGCCGACTTTGCAATCGTTGCTGCGGTTTTAACCGCCGTGTAACCAACTCATTTGAAACACACCTATTTTTAAGTAACAGCAGGTAGTGTGAAATAGAACAAGCTGCCTTCGCCAACCGTGCTTTCCACACCAACTTCGCCGCTCATTTTTTGGGCGATGCGTTGAATGATAGACAACCCCAACCCATGCCCTTCCAATGTTCTAATGGAGGCCAATCGGGTAAATGGGGTGAATAGATTTTCTTGCTCTGCGGCTGCTATTCCATTGCCATTGTCTTTAATCCAATACCGAATCATTCCATCAACTGGCTCATCCGCACCGAATTCAATGCGAGGCGGCCGTCCGCCATATTTGATCGCGTTACTGGCATAATTTGCCCATACTTCTTCTATCCAAGGCGCATATCCCATCCCCATCGGCCATGATTCGGGCATTATAAATTCTGGTTTATAGTCGGCAATCATTAACTCCATCCGCGCCATCACCTCTGGAAGTACAAGGCGCATATCCACTGGCTCCATCTGTAAATCTTCAGCTTTACGCACATTTGCCAATAATAGCAGGGCGTTAATAATGCGATTCATCCGCGTCGAACCAATCATAATTTTGTTTGTTATGTCAATTCGCTTTTCGTCAGAAACCAGATCGCGCGATAAGGTCAACAGTTCGGCATAACCAGTAATTACAGATAGGGGTGTCTTTAAGTCATGCGCTACGGTATGAGAAAAAGCGTCTAATTCAGCGATGAGTTGCGCCTGCTCTTTGATAAGCTGTTGATCCCGTTGACGAAAGCGTTGTAACTCGATTTGTACGTCTACCCGTGCTTGCACTTCTTCCAGATGGAATGGTTTACTGATGTAATCCACACCACCAGCGCGGAACGCTTCTAACTTATCGCGGGTGTTGTTCAGTGCGCTGATGAAAATGACGGGAATGTCTTTCGTTTTCGCGTCCGCTTTCAGTTGACGGCACGTTTCAAAGCCGTCTATGCCCGGCATTTGAATGTCAAGCAAAATGAGGTCTGGCGGCGAAAGCTGGGCGGCTTGCAAACCCATAGCACCACTGTTGACGGGGCGGGCGTAATGCCCTTGATCGTCCAGCATGGAGGCTAATACTTGCAAATTAGC
>CAYSDT010000013.1:0-16894 GCA_964429835.1 uncultured Ardenticatenaceae bacterium
GAAAGCGGGCTGATTGGTCAGTTTATGACTGCCTTAACGCGCTTTCAGCGCGTTTCTTGTATCAGGCATCGGTTTTAACCGATGCCTTTAACCGATGTCACAAAAACATCTCACCATGCCCCGCCACGAAAACAACATCCCATTGACAATTGACAATTGCCCATTAACAATTGACAATTAGACGCATGTCTGATGAATTTTGGAGTGAATTAGAAACGGCCGTTTCCCCCACACAATACCGCCCTCACCAGCGCGGCAACATCATCGCCGCCCGCATTGACTCCCCCGACGGCGCATATTACATCCTCAAACAGCCCGACACCCACGAATACCTGCGCCTGAGCGAAGAAGATTACGCCCTCTGGTGGCAGATGGACGGCCGTTCCTCCATCAAATCCATCCTCTTTTACAACCTCAAACGCTTCAAAAGCCTGCCCATCGGCCGTTTTACCCAATTTGTTGAAACCCTGAAACAAGGCCACTTTCTGCAAGACGACCCCGTCAACATCTACGACCAAATCGAAGCCGAGCTAGACAGCCGCCAGCCCGCCAGTCGCGGACGACGGCTGCTCAACGGCTTTTTAGAAACCAAACTCGAAATCAGCGGCCTCGACGACAGTTTCACTCCACTGCATCGGCGCACAAAATGGATATTTTCCACGCTTATGCAATTCGCCCTGTTGGCACTCATCGTCATCGGCGGCGTGCGGTTCGGCCTGTTGTTCAAACAGGGCGCGTACTCCCTCTTGGGCGATGGATCATGGAGTGTCGTCACCCTGCTGGCCGCCAACCTCGTCGTCATCGGTATTCACGAATTGGCGCACGGGTTGACCGTCAAACAGTACGGCCGTGACCTCAATCGCGGTGGCTTTTTGCTCTACTGGGGAATGCCCGCCTTCTATGTGGACACCCGCGATATGTGGCTTTCGCCGCGCCGCCAACGCATCGCCGTTTCGTGGGCGGGGCCGCATTCCGGCCTCATCATCGGCGGGGCGATGGGGGTGTTGTTGGCGGCCACACTCCTTAATCCCATCCCCGCTCTTATCAGCACTTTCCTCTATCAACTCGGCTTCATCGCCTACCTGTCCGTCTTTGTCAATCTAAACCCATTGCTGGAACTGGATGGCTATTTCATCCTGATGGATTGGCTGGAAATGCCCAATTTACGCGCCCGTGCCATCCATTTTTGGCGTGAACAGTTGTGGGGCAAGCTGAAAACCGCCCACGCGGGCAAATCGCTGGGGCGATGGTATCCATCGCTGCCCCGCACCGGACAAGTTTTCCTCATCTACGGCGGATTGACGATTTTTTACTCTGCCTACGCCCTCGTTTTTGCCCTCTACTTTTGGCGCGACCGTCTCGTGCCATTCATACTGTCGCTGTGGAACGAGCATGGCGCGGCGGGGCAGATGGGGGTGCTGCTGCTAACGACGGCTATCATCATTCCCGCTATCTATTTCATCGCCCATTACGGCTGGAGCCGCGTTCAAGCTGGTCTCGAATGGCTCGCCCGCCGTGACCTGCTCGCCCGTCCCGACGTGTTGGCCTTGCTGCTCGGCATCCCGATTTTGGCGGGCATTCCGCTCATTTTGCTGGCCTTGTCCGCCCTGCCACAAGGGGAATTATGGACGAATTTGCTCATTTGGCTGCTCCATCTGGGCAGCATTGCCGCTTTGCTTGGCGTTGCCCGCCAACTGCCCGGCTCCCGCTTTCAATGGGCGATGGTCGCGCTAACGGCCGTTCCTCTCAGCATCACCATCGCTTGGGCAGCCCATAATGTGGACGCACCATTTTGGCGTGACGCGGCACTTTTGGCCGCCGCCGTCGGTGTAATCGCCTTTGGCGCGGTGTCGTGGTTCACCATCCGCCCCAGCTATCGCGCACGCGCCGACCGTGCGGTGACGGTGGGCGTGATTTTTATCGGCATGTTGTACGCGGCGGGGTTGTATGGGTTAAACGGCCGTTTATCCCCCAATCTCGCCCTCATCACCGCCGCCCTGTTCATCGGTTTCACCCTCGCCGCCCCGCTCTGGCTCGACTTCGCCCGCTCCCGCTTCGCCCTGCCGTGGCTGCTCATCATTTTGGCGATGCTTACCGTGCCGCTGTTACCCATCTACCCCCAATTGCACCTGCCCACGTTGCTGCTGTGGCTCTATGGCGGCTTACTTTATTTGCTGTTAAGCAGCATGGCTGAATTCAAGCAACAACAAGGGATGGCAACGGGCGATGTGGCAGTTTATAACGAACGTCAGCGGCTCATCGACAGTTTTAACCATTTCATGGCCGCCTTTTTCAGCAGTTATGAAGCCGTTTTCGGCGGGCGACGGCTGGCCGCCATCCAAGCCCAAATGCAAGCACTCGGCGCATTGGATTTGGATGATGGCATCCTCGAAATTAGCAAGCGTTGCCGCACGGGGCTGCTGCTGGCAATCGACCGACTGGACGATTTGGCTGGCACGCCGTTCACCCGCAAAGCAGGCCAAGCTGCTTATGACAGCTTGCCGTGGCTGGAGGCGGAAACGCTGGGGCAGCGGGTGTTATCGCGCATGGAGTGGGGCAGCGGCTTGGCGCAGGGCTTCATCCGCGCTCAAGACGGGCGGCGGGCGTTGGTGCGCGGCGCGGACATCTTCGCGGGGATGGACGGGGCTGGGATTGGGGAAATAACGGCCGTTTTGCAACCCCATCCCGCCCGCAAAGGCGCGTATTTAGGCCGACAAGGGCATGACGCAACCCACTTTTTCCTTGTTGAATCGGGCGAAGTCGCCGTGCTGAAAGAGGGGGAACGGATCGGCACATTGACGGTTGGCGGTTACGGTGGCACACAGGCGTTGCTTGCCAGCGGCGAGTACACACACAGCTACCAAGCCATCACCCCGACGCACACCTTACGAATCGCCCGCGACCAGTTCGACCCGCTGTTGCGTGCCGACACTACCTTAGCCAAGCAAGTCAGCAGCGGCGATGAGACGCGCCAACTGCTTAAAAAACTGCCCCTTTTCCGCGATCTCAGCCCGCAACAACTCAGCACCCTTGATGCCCGCTTGCGCCATCGTGCCGTCAACGCGGGCGACATCATCGTTCATCAAGGGGATGTGCGCTCAGACCTGTTCATCATCGTGACGGGGCAAGTCGATCTGTTGTTGGATGAAAAAATAAGCGGAAATTTGGGTGCGGGGGAGTATTTTGGCGAGTACGCGCTCTTTGCGGATACGCCGTACATGGCGACTTATCGGGCAAAAACGGCCGTTAAATTACTATTGCTGGATGAAGAAAAATTCGACGAATTGACGGCCGACAGTGCGTCAATGTCTCATTATGTGGAACAACGTGGCACTGGCCGCGCCATCGCGGGGCGTAGGGGCGGTTCGCGAACCGCCCCTACCAGTTAATTGTTGTTACGGTGTGCAACATTCGCGTATATCGGTAATGGTATCAACGACGGGGGAAACGGCCGTTTTTACCTCTTCAATTGACATGCCCGTCACTTTGAACGTGACAATACGATGGTCGGTATCATCCGCATTAAACTGACCGAAAGCGATGAAACCGCCACCCACTTTTGAAATAGCGTGCGTGAGGTCGTCAAGTTCGCCTAATTTATTAGGAACGAGCGCGGTCACGCGCACACCCATCTCGCGTGCGCCCATCATTTCAACCAACAGTTTGAACAGATCCGTTTCCGTAATCAGCCCGACAACTTCGTCATCAAGCACGACGGGCAAGCCGCCGATTTTGCTGTCAGCCATCATACGCGCCGCCTCTTCTACGGGCGTGTCGCCAGAAACGGTCATCACCTCTTTCGTCATCACATCCTTCACCTTAATGCGGGCGACGAGGTAGTTGACCTCCCACACGCTCAATGAAGTCGCATCTGATGGTGCGGCATTGAGCAAATCCTTATCAGAAACAATACCAATCAATTTGCCATCTGTATCTAGCACAGGCATTCGACGGATATTATTCTTTTTCATTACATCCATCGCTTCCATAATTTGGGTGTCGGCGGTGGTGGCGATGATGGGAGCGGACATTCTTCCTTTTACAAGCATTTTAAGCCTCCGTGTGGGGATTTCACAATGATAAAATAAAGTCTACGCTTCTATTGTATAAGATTATTAGCCGTATGTGAAACGGATATGGATTGAATTTGACAGATTGCACCTTGTTTCCTGCAAAAACAGTGAGAAAAGTGTCATAATTCGACATTTTGGACATGGTTCAAAATAGAGAAAATCATCTTTACAGTAAACCATAATCCCGATGGGACGATTCATAAGTGAAGAAACACTCGTGTAAGTTAAAAAGTGTTCCTTAGCAGTTCTATCAAATAATAGCACGCGGATGGGGGCGGAGACCGCTACGACTTCGACAAGCTCAGCCTCCGCTATAATTGCCCAAGGACTTCCGCCAGCGTGTACTAGGGCAATCGCGTTCTAAAACCCAGCGATTAAAATCGCGGGCTACATTTACAAAGTCCGCCTTCGCGGACTAAGAATTTAGCTGTTTTAGTCCGCGAAGGCGGACTTTGCAGATGTTGGTGCAGATTTATCTGCCGCTTAAAATAGAGCGCGATTGCCCTGTCATCACTTATCCATCACCCGTTTTACGTTTGCATTGTGGTATACTTTGCAATGATGCGTAAAAATTGAACTTTTTTCGGTGGGTTCATGTTTTTACAGAGAATAAACGAACGAGGCTATTTTGTTTGATGAGTATAGCAAGGAACTGAGGGCAGAATCCGCGATTTATTTCGTCGTGGGATCGTTTATCTATTCCATATTTATCAGCGGAATCACCCCCTTTTCCTATCTGCTAGAGCCGCTTGCCGTCCCCCCTTCAAATAAAAATGGAATACTGATTACTTATATTTTCGCATCGGCTTTCATTGCATGTGTGTCGTACATTTTGTTGCGCCATAACAGGCAACGAGCAGGCATTATGCTGTTAATCGGCAGTCACGTTTTGATGTTGGTTCTGCTTTCTTCTCTGTTTTGGCATCATGGCAGCCCATTGATGTATTTTGCGGCCGTGTATATTGTTGCGGGCAGTTTGATGCGGCCGCAGGGCGGGCTGTTGGTGTGGGGGGGATGGGTGCTGGGAATGACGGCCGTTACCTTTTTATCGCCGTATGTTTTGTTGACCGATAGTGGTCACGCCACCGCCGCCATCATTTTTAACCTTTTTGTCGCTCTGTCAGTTCTTGCATTAACGGCCGAATGGCAAGTTGCGTTAGAGTGGGCAACACGGTTACGTTTGAGCGCACGCAAACGGCGGGATGAACTGTATGATATGCAAGAACAGTTGCAACGGGCGGATGATAAGCGTCGTTCTTTATATGTGCAGTTAAGTGCCAGCTTTGCCATCGCCCATCAAATTACGTCCATTTTGGAATTGGACACATTGTTGCATGAGGTTGTGAAAGTCATCGCTTCGCAGTTCAATTATGGATATGTAGCGATATTTTTGTCAGAAAAGGGGCAATCTCAGCTAGAATTACACGCTGAAACGGGGGCGGGGGTGAGGGGAGCGAGGGGGATGATTCCTTTTGATGAACGTCAAACGATTGGGAAAACGGCCGTTTCCCGTGAGTTGCTCCATGTGCAGGATTTACGCCAGCAAGAGTACATACCCCATGCGTATACATGGAAAAATGCGCGTTCAGAATTAGCCTTGCCGCTGATCGTCGGCAATAGGCTGGTGGGGGTGCTGGATATTCAAAGTGCAACGGCCGTTTTTGATGAAGACAGCATTTCCATGTTAAGCGCATTAGCCGCCCAAGTTTCCATCTCCATTCAAAATGCAACTCTGTATCAGCAAGAAGAAGAACGTCGTCACCTTTCGGAGCGGCTGTTTGAAATTGGACACGCCTTGTCCAGCACATTGGATCGGGATGAGACGCTACAACTGATTTTAGAGAATTTATCAAAATTGGTGACGTATGATCGTGGTTCGATTTTGCTGGAACAGGATGAGCAAGCCGTCCTTACATTTGTGGCAGCGAGAGGCTTTCCAGAAGGGTTGGAGCCGCTTGATTTGCGTATTCCTCTGCACACCGATGATGATGATGTGTTCTGGATCATTCATAACAGCAAACGGCCGTTGGCTATTAACGATGTGAACAAACATGAAAGTTGGTATCAAGCTGACGATGCCCTCGTTACGGGTTCATGGATGGGTGTGCCGCTTGTACGAAAGGGGCGCGTCGTCGGCATGTTATCATTGGCACGCGAACTGGTAAAACCGTATAGCAATCGTGAAATTACATTAGCAGAAACCTTCGCTACCCAAGCCGCCGTCGCTTTGCAAAATGCCCGTCTGTATAGCCAGCTTGACCAGTTTAATCACGAATTGGAAGCGATGGTAGAAGATCGCACCATCGCCCTGTCGCAATCAAATGCACAATTAAAGCATATGGATCGCGCCAAAAGCGAGTTTATTGGAATTGCCTCGCATGAATTACGCACACCATTGACTATTTTACTTGGTTATAGCGATATTTTGCTTTATGATGAAACTATCCAGATGGATGAGCGACTGTCTAAATTAGTAAGCGGAATCCATGATGGATCTATGCGGATGCACGCTATCATCAACGATATGCTGGATATGGCTAAAATTGATGATGATAATCTGAAGATATACCTTGAAAATAGTTATCTTCGTGTGGTTTTGGATAGTGTTGTGTCTACATTTGAAAGCGCATTGGCGGAACGAAATTTGTGCGTAAAAGTTGAGATACCAAATACATTGCCTACAATTGAAGCGGATTCAACTTTGTTGGAAAAGGCGTTTGCTCAACTATTTATCAATGCGATCAAATATACGCCAGATGGTGGGGAAATTTCGATTTTAGTAGAAAAACGGCCGTTTACCAACAACGATCCCGATGGCGTTCTAATCATTTTGCGCGACACAGGCATCGGTATTGATCCCGCCTATCACGAACTCATTTTTAATAAATTCTATCAAACGGGCGAAGTTACCGTCCATTCAACAGGAAAGACAAAATTCAAAGGCGGCGGACCTGGTTTGGGGCTGTCGATTGCACAGGGAATTATCATGGGGCATAACGGCCGTGTTTGGGTTGAAAGTGCTGGTTATGATGAGAAAACGTATCCTGGAAGTCAGTTCTTCATCTTTTTGCCACTGCAACAACCAGCTATCACAGAAGAGTGATGATGAGCGGCGAGTATGCGAGTTTATAAACTCGCCACTCGCCACTCGCCACTCGCTTTAATTTGTCAGATCGATCTGCACATTCTCGTATGCGTAAGGAAGGGTGAAGGAAGGGCTGGTGGAAACGGCCGTTTTATTCATTTCCGACTCGTATACAACCCAGCGGAATGGTTGTGTTCCCTCATGTTCTGGTGCAACCCACCAGATGACCTGACCATTTTCGTTGAAATTTCCAGCCCAGCCATCGACATTACTCCAGACACCAGCAACATCTTGCCATTCGACCTGCGTCCATAAGTCAGCAGGTACAGGGCTGGAAGCCGCCATTTGCAGAACGATAAAACCATTCATCGCCCCATCAATGTGCTGTGCCTCACTCATTGTTAATCCAGAAGAGCTGGCAGCGGGCTGGGCAACAACGGCCGTTTCTGTTTGAGCCGTCGTACTATTGTCAAAAGCAACGCGAAGAATGCCGCCGTTATCGGCTGGCAAATCGAATGGATCGCTGGTGAAAACGGCCGTTTCCCCCTGATAAACAACCCAACGGAAGGGGCCGCGCCCTAAATCTTCGTAACCAACCCACCATTTCACCATATTGTCTGGATAAAATGAGCCGCGCCAACCATCAACATCGTGCCACTCGTCATTTATTCCTTGCCACTGAACGACTGTCCATAAATCCTGCGTTGCGCCCGTGCCAACTAACTCAATTGAGCCGCCGCGTACATCACCAGTAGAACCACTCTCCTCTGGGACATCTGGCGTATCATCATATGATGGTGTGGGGGTGGGACGCATATTTTCTGCGCCAACAGTGGCTTGTGTTGTAACAAGACCCGCAACAAAAGCGAGAATGACAATGATTCCAATAAATGCAAACAAACTATTTTTTTTCATGATATGCTCCATAGATTAACTTATTTTGTAATCGGTCACTCCCTTTATGACTTGTACGCTGATTTCACAGATAAACACAGATAAAAAGAAAAATCAGTGTCATCAGTGTCCCATTTTAGTTAGGGGAGTAACCGCTTACCCTATTTCTATTTCTATTGATGGAATAATCGGCATCGTTACATCCTACTCCATCACATTATGTCTATTATAAACATATTTTCGTCAGTTTGGAAGAAGCATTCTGAGATCATGGACATATTTCCTATTGTATTGCCCATATTTTGCCCACACTTTACGCCATCGGTTTTATTTGGTACTCTTTTGACATGATTGAACGAGTAAAAATGTGGTTAAAGTCGCCGCTGTTTGTGGATGCTGAAGGATTAACGGCCGTTTTGCTGCGAAACATTATCTACGGGCAGATGCTGTTGGCTACGATTGCCGCACTTATTCTGTGGCGTTATATGGGGGTCGCCTCCGCCATCACCGTCATGTCGCTTAATGTGATCGCCGCTGGGTTTGCCTTGTTCCTTAATCGAAACAACCATGTTCGTGCCGCCAGCCTCTTTTTCATCATCAGCTTATGGAATTTATACCTTATTCTGGTTTTGCTGTTTGACGGCATGTTGCCTAGCGCGATGACTGGGCAGTTGATGTTACTGCTAGCCGCAGGGTTATTACTTGGTCGTAATGCAGCAGTTTTATTAACGGCCGTTATGCTTATCACCGACAGCGTTATTTGGCTGTTGCTCTTCCATTCTAGTTACGTTCCCCCCATCACTCTTCCCACGCCAATACTCGGCTATGCGTGGACGTTTATCAATATCGTCGGTACAGCAAGATTGCTTCTTCTCTTTTTCCATGAAATTGATGACGCTTTTACACGGACACAGCAGGCGGAGCAGGAATTGATTTTAACACGACGCAAAGCAACCGCCGCGCTCGGTTCTGCACTTAACCTTCGAGATACATTGAATTGGATATTGGTTTTACTGAAAGGCGTTGTCTTCTTTGACACGGCTTGCATTTTCATTTTGGAAGGTGACATGCAACGCGCCGTCGCCCTTAGCGGCTTTGGCGATGATCCGCTAGAGATATTAAACCGACTATATCCAATAGATGACATCATCACGAATAAAGTTATCACGTCGAAGAAACCATTGTGGCTGCTTGACGTGCGTGCCGACTCTCGTTTCACAGTATGGAAAGGGACAGAACATATACGCGGCTGGATGGCTGTTCCCATCATCGTGCGCCAAGAGGTGATTGGTTATATGACATTGGATAGTGTGACAGTGGGGGTATACGGGGAAGATGAGGCTCTGTTAGCCACTAAATTTGCAAATCAGGCCGCCATCGCCATTGAAAACACCCGCCTTTTTGCCGAAACCCAACGCCAAACCCATCAATTGCTCACCCTCAACGACCTTATCCGTGAAATGACGGGGAGTTTCAGCACCCAGGCGTTATGCGAAGTCATCGCCACGCAATTGCAGGATGAGTACGGCGATCAACAAATCAGCCTTTTTACAATTGATGCCGCCACTGATACTGTTATTTTGCGCGGTTTTGCCAGTAATGAACAAACGGCCGTTAATTCCAATTCCGCCCCCATTCCCATAGGCGAAGGCATCATCGGGCAAGTTGCCCTTAACCGCAAATTCTATCTAAATAACGACATTCAAGACGAGGGCAACCCGCATCACGGACAATCGTGCATTGTGCTTCCATTGGCTGTTGGCGATGTGCTAATCGGTGTATTAAGCATTAAAAATGAGATGGTGAATGCGTTTGATGAGAGCGAACTGTCCATGCTCCAAAGCCTGTCCGATCATATCGCCCTCGCTTTGGAAAAAACGCGGTTGCTGGAAGTTGAACGTCGTCAGCGGGCGCAGGCACAGGCGTTACAACGGGTCGGCAGTCTCATCGCCTCGT
This sequence comes from uncultured Ardenticatenaceae bacterium, assembly GCA_964429835.1. Classification (GTDB taxonomy): domain Bacteria; phylum Chloroflexota; class Anaerolineae; order Promineifilales; family Promineifilaceae; genus S016-13. Next base: position 10,009 of record CAYSDT010000013.1, read on the forward strand.
CACTTTCCCTGTCCGAAACATTAAATACAATCATCGAGCAAGCGGCGATGATTATGGATGCACCATGCAGTCACATTTATCTGACAGATTCGGGTGAATATCTGAGCTGGAGCGCGTCATCTGCTTGGGGCGACCTGTTTATGGATAAGCGGCTCGGCGAACCATTCAGCTTATGGGTAGCCGAAAATAAGCGTTACTTGACCGTTCGTGATATTAGTGAAGATGAGCGCATTTGTGATCGTGATTTTATTCGTGAACACAATCTGCACTCTTATTTGGGTGTGCCAATCGTGGTCAAGGGGGATTTAATTGGGGTATTGGCAATCATTACCTCACAGGCAACGGAATTTCCAGATGATGAGTATGATTTACTGTTGGCAATTGCACGACAGGCGGGGATAGCGGTGGTAAACGGCCGTTTGTTCAAACAAATTCAACGTCACGCCATCGAACTGGAAGATGAAGTCACCACGCGCACTGCCGATCTCGTCATTCTGCAAAAAGAGTTAGAAGGATATACCGGCCGTTTAGAGCATCTGGTACGCCAGCGCACCAGTGAATTAACGCAGACAAATGATGCGTTGCGTGAAGAGATTATCAATCGACGACAATTGCAAAAACAGATTCAAGGCTCGCTGGCACGACGGGCGCAACAAGTGCAGATCAGCACGCAGGTCTCACAAGAAATTGCCGCCGCGCCCGCATTGGACGCGCTTTTCCTGATGGTGGTGGAGTTAATTCAGCGTCGTTTTGGTTATTATCATGTGCAAGTATTTACGCCAATAGACGATGTGTTGACTATTCGTGAAGCGGCTGGTCAGGCGCGAATGGAAATGCTCAAAAACCAGCATCATATCTCAATAGATGCCCGACAAAGTTTAGTGGCGCGTGCTTTTCGTGAAAAAACGGCCGTTTTATCCAAAAATACCACCGTTGACTCCAATTGGCTGCCAAATCCAGATCTGCCCGCCACCAAAACAGAACTTGCCGTTCCCATTAAATTAGGCGATGAGATTCTGGGCGTGCTTGACGTTCAACATGACGAAATTGACAGCCTGACCGCCGAAGATGAACTATTGATGATGGGGTTATGCGGTCAAATCGCGGTCGCCATTAACAACAAGCAACTCGAAAGAAAGCGACAAGAAGCCGAAAATGCGCTCAAAGCGTATACCGTCGAATTAGAACGCAGCAACCGTGAACTCGAAGATTTTGCTTACATCGCCTCCCACGATCTGCAAGAGCCATTGCGTAAAGTGCAAGTCTTTAGTGATCGGCTGGCTTCCCGCTATGGTGATGAACTGGGAGAGCGCGGACTGAATTATCTAAGCCGAATGCAAAAAGCATCAGCGCGGATGCAGACATTGGTCAACGATTTACTGACATTTTCGCGGGTGACGACGAAAGCACGGCCGTTTTCCACCGTTGACTTAATGCAGATAGCAGAAGGGGTCGTTTCAGATTTGGAGATACGAATAGAACAGACAAACGGCCGTGTTGTGTTAGAATCATTACCAACAATTGAAGCAGATCGGTTGCAGATGAGACAACTCTTACAAAATCTCATTGCCAACGGCTTAAAATTCCACCGCCCCGACGTACCGCCCGTTGTCACCGTCACGGGTGAACTGTTCACAGGCGATAATGGGCAAACGTATTGCCGATTAACCGTCAAGGATAACGGCATCGGCTTTGATGAAAAATACAATGAACTCATATTTGGAATTTTCCAACGATTATATGGTCGTTCAGCCTACGAAGGCACTGGCATTGGATTAGCCATCTGTCGTAAAATAGCGGAACGACACAAGGGAACAATTACCGCCCATAGCAAAGAAGGGGATGGAGCCGTATTTACCGTACAGCTACCCCAAATACAAGAGGAGACTGTGACGTATGCAGACATCAAATAAGAAACTAATCACCATCTTAATGGCTGATGATGACGAAGATGATCGCTTGCTTACAGAAGAGGCTTTCGCCGAAAGCCGACTCGCCAATGATCTGCGCTTTGTTAATGATGGCGAAGCGTTAATGCAATATCTGTTGCGGCAAGGCGATTACACCGACCCTCAAGATTCCCCCCGTCCAGGCATTATTTTACTCGATCTCAATATGCCCAAGAAAGACGGCCGTGAAGCATTAGAAGAGATTAAAGCCAATCCTGATTTATGCCGCATCCCCGTCATCATTCTCACAACCTCCAAAGCTGAGGAAGACATTGTTCGCTCCTACAATCTGGGCGCAAATTCCTTCATCACGAAACCCGTCACCTTTCACAGGCTCGTCGAAGTCTTGAAAACAGTAGGCGACTACTGGTTCCACATCGTCCAACTATCGCCAGAGGAAAAATAATCATGGATCCAGATGATTACATCATTAAAATTTTGTTAATTGATGATGATGAAGACGATTATTTCATCACAAATGAGTATTTACTTGACATCGAGCGACAACATTATGAACTTGAGTGGGTAGATAATTACAAAGAGGGGTACGAACGCATCGCCCAGCGCGATCATGATGTTTACCTGATTGATTATCGGTTGGGGGCCGAAAGCGGACTGGATTTATTGCGCCAAATGGTTGAAGCCAATCACCCCGCTCCCATCATTTTATTGACTGGACAAGGTGACCGCGACGTGGATATGGAAGCGATGCGGGCAGGCGCGGCCGATTATTTGGTGAAATCACAAATTAACCCACAATTGCTTGAACGCGCCATTCGCTACGCACTGGAACGCAGGCGCGAGCGTGAGCAACGCATCAATTTAGAAAATCAGTTACGCCAATCGCAAAAAATGGATGCGATTGGGCAAATGGCGGGCGGTATTGCCCACGATTTCAATAATATATTAACCGCCATCGTCAGCTATGCGGGTATTTCAAAATATCTGGTAACAGAGGATCATCCTGTATATCAGCGATTGGAAGGGATTGAGGATGCGGTAAAACGCGCGGCTAATTTGACCCGTCAACTGCTCGCTTTTGCCAGCCGACAATCCACCTCCTCGCAAATTGTCAACCTTAACCAACTCACGGTGAACATCAGCCGCTTGTTGCGCCGCCTTATCAGCGCAGATATTGAATTGGTCACAGATTTGGCTAATGATCTGGCGATCATTCAGGCAGATGCAAGCCAATTGGAACAGGTATTGGTTAATTTAGTGGTCAATGCCCGTGATGCCATGCCCAATGGCGGCACGCTTACCATCAGAACAAGCAATGTTACGTTGGGTGAAAAGGATATAAAGCATTATCTGGGCATTGTTCCTGGTGAGTATGTTTTACTCTCTATCAGTGATACGGGTGTCGGGATGTCTGATGAGTTGCTATCCCACATTTTTGAACCGTTTTTTACAACAAAAGAGAAGGGGCAAGGAACGGGGCTGGGATTGGCAACCTGCTGGGGCATTGTGAAGCGGAGCAAAGGCATCATGCTGGTGGACACGACTGTCGGCGAAGGCTCTTGTTTTAACATTTATTTGCCATGCACGATGGAAGATGATGATGAACGGCCGTTACTCACCAAAAAGAAACGGCCGTCTACTGGCGCAGAAACCATCCTATTTGCCGAAGACGAAGAGAGCGTGCGCCTTCTCGTCACTGATATTTTGCGCCAACAGGGGTACACCGTTTTGCACGCCAAAAATGGCGAAGAGGCGTTAAGCATGGTCGAAGGCAAGGAGATGGAGATCGATTTGCTGTTGAGCGATGTCATTATGCCACGAATGGGCGGGGTTGAGTTGGCACAGACGTTACAAGCGCACAATCCGTCATGCAAAATTCTGTTTATCTCTGGCTATTCCGAAGATGCACATGCGATGCAGGGTATCTTGCATACAAAATCCCAGTTTGTGAAAAAACCTTTTTCGCCTGCACTGCTGGCAGAAAAAGTACGCGATGTGCTGGAGGAGGAGTAGCGAGTGGCGAGTATGCGAGTAGCAAGTGGCAAGTTGCAAGTTGCAGGTAACTTGCTCACTTGCCTACTTGCTCACTTGTTACTTGCTACTTGTCCGTTCGCCAACCAGTACGCGGCTAAGCCGCCGCCGAGAAAACCGAACAAGTGTGATTGCCACGAAACGCCATTTTGGCCGGGCAACACGCCCCACAACAACCCGCCGTACAAAACAATGATGAAAATAGACCACAAAACGGCCGTTAAACTTCTTTCAAAGTATCCCCGCATCAACAGATAGCCGAAATACCCCATAATCACCCCGCTCACGCCGATGTGAACAGAGTTGGGTGCGCCAAACAGCCACGCGCCGAGTCCTGAAGAAACGGCCGTTATTATCGTCACCAGTACAAATTCTCGTGTTCCACGCAACAACACAAACCAGCCCATGATCAAAAACGGAATTGTATTCGCCATCAGATGACCAAAGCCGCTATGCAAAAACGGGGCAAAGATGAGGCCGCGCAAACCGATCAGTGTGCGTGGCCGCACACCATACATATCGAGAGATCCATCAAAGATAACCGCATCGGCCGCTTCCACCAGCCAGAAAAAAACGATCAACCCACCCAACAAAATCACATGCGTCTTCAGCGTATTACCTAATCGTGTTAATACTGGTTGTTCCTCATCCATAACACCCTCGTTAATCGTTAATTGTTAGCTGTTAATTATTAATTGTTAATTCGGTTCCGATTGCGCCATCACCCGTGCAATTTCGCGTAATTTCATCCACCATTGCTTTTTGGGGCGCAAATGGGCTTTGTCTAATTTGCGCGGCACATCATCCATGTACGTCATCTTGATTTTGCCTTTAGCTTGACCGATACAAACGGCCGTTTTTGTCCCATCTACATAACTTTCTTCCACAAAGTTCACACAACGAGAAGCCAATCGCGTCGCAAAAATGCGGTCGAACGGGCTGGGATCGCCACCCTGCTGCAAATGCCCCAAAATTGCTTGACGTACATCAAACAGCCCATGCCCCTCTTCTTCAAAAAGGGCGTGCATAAAGCTGGTTGTGTAAACCTCGTTTGATTTCTCATTACGAATGATCAGCCCTAAACGTTTCCCACGCCGAAAATCCCGTGATAATTTCTCCACATCGACAACTAAATCTTTAAGCGTCACCCCTTCTTCGTGCAAATAGACCCGCTCCGCCCCCGTCGCCATCGCCGACATCATCGCCAAATAGCCGCAATAGTTGCCCATCACTTCCACGATGAAAGTGCGTTGTGAAGCAACGGCCGACTGCTTGATTTTACCAACGGCATCGACAATACTGTTCAATGCCGTATCCGCCCCGACGCTCAAATCGGTGCCGGGCAGATTATTGTTAATTGTGGCTGGCATACAGATGATTGGCATGTCAAAAGCGGGAAACGCCTCGCGCCGTTTGTTCATCTCGATGATCGATTGATAACCCGACAAGCCGCCAATCATAATCAGCCCATCCAGTTCATGTTTTTCAATGTTTTGGGCGATGGCGTAATAATCCGCTTTTCTGGGGATGTACCGATTAGTCCCCAACTCGGCACCGCCCATCGAAGCCAAGCCGCCAACATCCATCCACTCTAGTATGTCAATGTTGCCATCAACAAAGCCACGAAAGCCGTTGCGGATGCCGTACATGATGAACCCTTTATCCAAACCAAGACGAACGGCGGCACGAACGGCCGTGTTCATTCCTGGTGCAGGGCCGCCTGCGTGCATCACGCCCACGCGCAACCGTTTTTTGTCCGATTTGGGCATGGTGGGGAAGACACGCAAAAGCGTGCGGGCAATGGTGAATGATTCACCAAAACTGCCGCCGCGTAACGCCATCGCCCGATCATAATCGTGTGTTTCAATCGCTTCGGCCACTTCCCACGTCTTTTCAAGGCAGACGGTCAGCGGCGTGCGGGTAATCATATTGCCTTGCACACCAATCACGATGGGTTCGATAACGGCCGTTTTTGTCAGTAACGCATCAACGGCATCATACCCCAGTCGGGTGCTGAGATTACGGTCGTATGCGCTGGGCGAGCCACCACGCTGCACATGCCCCAGCACGGTGATGCGCGTATCTTCGTCCAATCGATCTTCCAATACGGTTTTGATATGCTGGCTGGTGATGGGATTGCCTTCACGGTCTTGTGCGCCTTCGGCGATGATGACGATGCTGTCACGACGGCCAGCTTCGCGCCCTTCTCGGAGCGCATTACACATTTTGCCCTCCCAATCGTCCCCCTCTGGCGGACATTCGGGAATGATGGCCCAATCTGATCCAGTCGCTAACGCGCTCATCAAGGCTAAATAGCCGCAATGCCGCCCCATCACTTCCACCACAAAGCTGCGCTGATGGCTGGCGGCGGTGCTGGTGATCGCGTCAACGGCATCGACGATGCGGTGCAGGGCGGTGTCGGCCCCGATGGTCATCTCTGTGCCGTGCATGTCGTTGTCGATAGAGCCGACAAGGCCAACGATGGCTGGTGTTTTCTGCGCGGCGGCCACTTCATCACTGATTTGCCCATTTTCGCGTAGTTCTTCAACCAAACTCGGCCACTCTTTCTGCAAAATCTGTGCGCCCGTCAAACTGCCATCGCCGCCGATAATAATCAGCCCCTCAATACCGCTTTTGATGAGATTATGGGCTGCTTGCAAACGGCCGTTTCTTTCCCTAAACCGATGGCATCGTGCTGAACCAATGACCGTGCCGCCTTGCTGCAAAATGCCGCCCACGTCACGCCAGCCCATCAATTTAATGCGGTCGCCGCCTTCCAACATACCTTCGTACCCTTCGTAGATGGCACAAACTTCCAGCCCCTTGCTGATCGCCGTTCGCACAACGGCGCGTACCGCCGCATTCATGCCCGGCGCGTCCCCGCCGCTCGTTAAAACACCAATTCTTTTCATCACTTCACCATCCAGACAGCGTGTAGCTGTCTT
>CAYSDT010000014.1:0-5814 GCA_964429835.1 uncultured Ardenticatenaceae bacterium
CTCTACACTCTACACTCTATCTTTGCCCTTTAGCTCAGAAGCCACTCACCGTTGCGGAAATCAACAACGGCCGTTTCCCCCTCACCAATCTTGCCGCGCACGATGTGCATTGCCAGCAAGTCTACAATCCGTCGTTGGATCGCCCGCTTTAACGGCCGTGCGCCATAAATCGGATCGTACCCTTCCTCAACCAGCGCATCCATCGCGCTGTCGGTCAGTTCAAGGGTGATGCCCCGTTGTGCCAGCAACGCCCGCACATGCGTCAGTTGAATGTCAGCGATGGCGCGTAGCTGCCCTTTTTCTAGCCGGTGGAAGAGGATGATGTCATCCACCCGATTAAGAAATTCGGGGCGGAACTGCGCTCGTAATGCACTCATCACTTCTTCTTGAATCAGCGCGGTGTCATCCGTTTCCATGATGTATTGACTGCCGACATTGCTGGTCATAATGATGACCGTGTTGCTAAAATCAACAGTGCGCCCTTGACCGTCGGTTAAACGGCCGTCGTCCAACACCTGCAAAAACAGATTGAACACTTCGGGGTGCGCCTTCTCGATCTCGTCAAACAAAATGACCGCGTAAGGGCGACGGCGCACCGCTTCCGTCAACTGTCCGCCTTCGTCGTAGCCCACATAGCCGGGCGGCGCACCGATGAGGCGAGCGACGGTGTGCCGCTCCTGATATTCGCTCATGTCAATGCGAACCATGCTTTGCTCGTCGTCGAACAGGAATTCGGCTAACGCCCGCGCCAACTCCGTCTTGCCCACGCCCGTGGGGCCTAAAAAGATGAAGGAGCCGATGGGACGTTGCGCGTCCTGCAATCCGGCACGACTGCGACGCACGGCGGCGGCAACCGCTTCAATCGCTTCATCTTGACCGATGACGCGGGTGTGCAGCCGCTCTTCCATCTGCACCAGCTTTTCCATTTCGCCTTCCAGCAGTTTGGTGGCCGGAATCCCCGTCCATTTGCCCACAATTTCAGCGATGTCTTCGGCTTCGACCTCTTCTTTGAGCATCGCGCCGTTTGCTTGCAGTTGGTTTAGCTGTGCGCTTGCGTCGGCGAGTTCGGTTTCAAGGGTGTGGAGACGGCCGTATTGCAACTCTGCCGCCTGCTGATAATCCATCGACCGCTGTGCCTGTTCAATCTGCACCTGCGTCTGATCGATCTGCTCTTTGACCGCCTGCACCTGTTCGATGGCCGCCTTTTCCGCCTGCCAGCGCGTCGCCAACTCCATATTGCGCTCTTTCAGATTCGCCAACTCCTCTTCCAGCGCGGCCAGCCGCTCCTTGCTCGCTTTATCTTTTTCCTTTTTCAACGCCTCGCGCTCAATTTCCAACTGCATGATGTCGCGGTCAACCTCGTCAAGCTCTTGCGGCTTGCTGTCAATTGCCATACGAAGGCGGCTGGCGGCTTCATCAATCAGATCAATCGCCTTGTCGGGCAGAAAACGGTCGCTGATGTAGCGGTCGCTCAGGGTGGCGGCGGCGATGGTCGCCCCGTCGGTGATGCGTACCCCGTGATGCACTTCGTACCGCTCTTTCAGCCCGCGCAAGATGGAGATGGTGTCTTCCACGCTCGGCTCGCCGACGAAAACGGGTTGGAAACGGCGTTCCAGCGCGGCATCTTTTTCGATGTATTTGCGGAATTCGTCCAGCGTCGTCGCCCCGATGGCGTGCAGTTCCCCTCGCGCTAACATCGGTTTGAGCATATTGCTCGCGTCCATGCTCCCCTCAGCCGCGCCCGCGCCGACAAGGGTGTGCATCTCGTCAATGAAAAGGATGATCTCCCCTTCCGCGTCTTGAATCTCTTTGAGGACGGCTTTCAACCGCTCCTCAAATTCGCCGCGAAACTTTGCCCCAGCGACCAACGCCCCCAAATCGAGGGAGACGAGCCGTTTTTCCTTTAAGCCCAACGGCACATCACCGCGCACGATGCGCTGCGCCAACCCTTCGGCGATGGCCGTCTTGCCTACGCCGGGTTCGCCGATGAGGATCGGGTTGTTTTTGGTGCGGCGGCTGAGAATTTGGATGACGCGCCGAATCTCCTCATCCCGCCCAATGACGGGATCGAGTTTCCCTTTTTGCGCTTCTTGGGTCAGGTCACGGCCGTATTTGACCAATGCCTCATATCCCGCTTCCGGATTTTGGCTGGTGACGCGCTGGGAGCCGCGCACGGAGGCCAACGCCTGCATGATGCTGTTGTAATCTACGCCGTGACGCGCCAGCAGTTCGCGCACGCGGCGGGCGGCTTTCGGCTGTGCCATCGCCATCAGCAGATGCTCGGTGGAGGTATAATCGTCCTTCATCTGCCCCGCGATCTCTTGCGCTTCTTCAAGCGTGTTGGCGAGGTCGCGGCTCATGCCGACCTGAACAGAACTGCCCGTCGCTTTGGGCAAATTGTTGAGCAGTTGATCGACGCTCTGTTGCAGCATGGCGCGGTCACCGCCGATGCGGTCTACGACGGAGGGGACGACACCGCCTTCCTGTGCCAGCAGGGCGGTCAGCAAATGTTCGGGGTCTACGGCCGGGTGGCGGTATTGTTCGGCCAGACTTTGTGCTTCCAGCACCGCTTCTTGTGCTTTTTGTGTAAATTTATCTAATCTCATGTTATTTTCTCCTGATATAGTTTTAGTTTATAGGCTTGATGGTTTTTAAAAATCTGTCAAGTCTATGAACTAATTATGCGCGATGTAGGTTAGAATCAGGTAAGCGGGGTGTTAGCGTTTTGTTAGCGTAGGGGGAGGATGGCGGGAGGGGAAGATAGGCTATCGCGCTAATCTTTGTCAAACCAATATAGAAGGTCTTGACGCTTTGTTCAAGTGAAAAACAACTTGTGGGGGTGTATAAAACGGCCGTTCTTCCCCAACACCCACCAGCAGAAAAACGGCCGTTTTCCCCAATCTATCCATGCACTCCCGCCGCCAGAACCGACAACCCGCGCTTTGTTAATTCGCGCCCCGTATGTGTTGTTGCGTTCACTTTGTCAAGGAAATTACGCTCCAAATTATCCCAATCACCCGATTCAATCACCTCCGCCTTGTCGCGGAAATAATCGAGAATGTCGGATGGATAGTCGCGCTGCCCGTCAATTTCGGGGTCGCCACCCTCATGCTTGGCTGAGATATTGGCGACATGATCGGCCAAATCCAATAGCTCATCGCGCCGATCATACGGCTGGATGATGATATGTTTCCACGTTTCGGTGATGTGATGCTCAAAGCGGACAACATCTTCAAAGCCCAACGCCTTGCGGAATTGTGCCGTAATTTCAATGGTTTCGTTATTGACTGAATTGCTCCAGTTGAAGCCGATTAGCGGCGTTGTCCCATCATCACGGGCAAACAATTTCGCCCCCATCAATGTCCAGAAGGCGGCGTATGGATTGTCGTTGCCCATGAAAACGGATATTTTGAACTCCATATCCACGCCCAAGCGGTGCAGCATGTAGCCCAAAAAGACGGTGCCGGGGTTGATGTTCAGTACTTGGCGCACGCCGTAGTTGGTGTAGTAGTACAAATACTCATCCACCCATTTCAACCCGTGTCCATTTGGCTGACCGATGCCGCCAAAGTAGCCAGTGATGGTGGCGGGGCCGCCCAGATGGATGTTGGAGCCGTCCGTCCCTTTGGTATCCAATGTTTCAACGTAGCTTGCGCCCAGAATTTGCATGGCGGCGGCAACGGCCGTTAAATCCCCATCCTCTTCCTGCTCTTTCATTTTTCGTACACGGATGAAGCGGCCGGGCAGCAGGGTTTGGTCGGCGATTGACTGTTTAACGGCCGTTAATAACCATGGAAAATACTGCAACGCACTCACTTCCAGCGTCACCGCAAAATCCTCATTGAACGCCATCTCGTCCATCTTATCGCCCAATAAATTGCGCGTGTACGCTTCCTTGCTGACGAACGCCCCGCTCTCTTTCTGGGCGATTAACCATTCCAAATCGGCATAATAATCAGGATTACCCGCCTTTACTTTTGCCATTAATACGTCCAAAGAGCCAGCCTGTGCCGCTTTGGCGTTAATCTCTTCTGGTGTGCCGTATTTGGTAACCACCGCCAAAAAATCATCAATAATTTGCATCTCTGGATCCATTAAGATGCTATTTAATACATCCACCCGATCTGATGGGATGAGTAAGCGTTCGCGTAAATCATTATTCATAACAAAGGTTCTCCTAAGTGTAATACCAACCATGTAAGCAAGTGACGGGAAATACAACCGTCAATTTTCGCAGAGTTTCTTCTTTTTAATCTGCGAAAATCGGCGTAATCTGCGGATATATTGTTGAATTACCGTCACTTGCGGTCATGGTTGGTATAAGTAGCGTCGAATTCTACTGATCTTTGTGTAAATTCGTGTAATTCGTTGCAAGATGTAAGCCTGTTACGTCGCACTGCAACGCAGGTGTCTTCTCAAAACGTACACTAATCATACCATATCGGTGTACATCCTTCACAATAATCGCTATTTTGGTAAAGAATACGCCCTTTATCGACAAAAAAAGAGCGAGAAAATGAGACGCTCCCATTTTCTCGCTCTCATATTCAGTTTACTTGCAACATGTCACTTGCAACTCGCAAGCTCGCTTCTTACGCCAATAATTCTTTCAATTTCTCCGCCGAAGCAGCCGCTACCGTCGTGTGTAAACTCACACCATGACTATCCATCGTCACAACGGCCGGGAAATCCTCAACACGAATCACCCAAAACGCCTCTGGTACGCCAAAATCCATCTTGTGAACTGCCAACACTTCTTTTACCGATTGGGCGATGAGACTTGCCGCGCCGCCGATGGCGTGCAGATAGACGGCTGGCTGTTCGCCACACGCTTTCAACGTGCCAGCTTCCATGCCGCCTTTGCCCATCACCCCTTTCAAATTGAAATGTTTGATGACTTCTGGCTGATACACCTCTTCACGGATGCTCGTCGTTGGCCCAGCGGCAACAAACGACCAGTTGCCATCCTCATCCTGCTTGACGACGGGGCCGCAATGATAAATTACACTGCCGTTGAGCAATCGCTTCAACTCTTCATGCAATTCCACTTCATCGGCCGCGACTTCATTGCGGATGAAATGTTCAATCATGAACTTATGTGCCGCATCCCGACCAGTTACAATCACGCCACTGATAGATACGGTGTCACCCGCGTGTAAATTACGAATATCTTCGTCTGAAATGGGTACTGTCAACTTATGCATAATTCGCCTCCACGCTGTCACCGCTTAAATCAATGTCCAAGCTGGCGCGACGGTTCGCCCAGCACATATACGCCACCGAAACAAAATAGGAAGCGGGTAAACGATGTTGCACCCCTATTTTTACGCCTAACACGGTCGTTTCGCCGCCAAATCCCATCGGGCCAATGCCCAATTGATTGGTTTCGTCGTATAAACGATCTTCCAGTGCGGCCAATGTCTCATCTGGATTTGTATCTTCTAGTTTGCGGAACAGTTGCAGTTTCGATTTGAGGTAGCCTGAACCACGATCACCACCAACAGCAACGCCAAGTACGGCCGGGCCGCAGCCGCGCCCTTGCGCTTTATTGACGGCATCCAGCACAACCCGTCGTACGCCTTCTAAATCACGACCTGCGCCCAAACCGCCATCAGGCAATTTATATTGTGTAGACACATTCTCGCATCCGCCACCTTTCAATAACAGGTCAACATGAATGCTGTCGTTATCCCACTCATGGAAGTGCATCGTTGGGAAATCCACACCGCTGTTATCGCCGCTGTTCTTTTCGGTCATAATGTCAACCGCATTCGGCCGTAAATACGAGCTTTTGGTAGCGATAGCCGCCGCCGC
>CAYSDT010000014.1:5914-11525 GCA_964429835.1 uncultured Ardenticatenaceae bacterium
TAATCCATAATAGTTCTCCTGATTTATAGACAAAAACCAGACTTTTAACAAAAGTCTGGTTTTTTATTGTGGTTATTACGCTATACCACTGAACGATAGGATCGTCATTGTACCATAAATAAAGTAGACTACGCCCAGTCCAATAGCGACCCAAGCCAGCCCTTTTTTGTATTTAGCCACGCTCTGCACATCGGTCAAGACCATGTACGCCCCAGCCAGCCCATGTACCAAAACTGCGAGCAAGAAGAATACATACATTCCTTGCCATACTGGCTGGCTCATACGATTTGCAAACACTTCGCCAAATTCCAGATCGCGTACTGGAAAATGAACAACTACCATGTGCAATGTCATAAAAACGACCAATGCCACCGCGCTAACACGTTGTAGTATAAAAATTTTCATTATTTACTCCCTAAAATTCGCCCAGTGCAAACACGAGCATCGGTATGCCGCCAGCAAGAACCAGAATGGTAGAAATTGCTAACCCTGTGTAGAACAAGATTTTTCGTTTATCTGTCAGCTTAAATGCTTGAATGATGAGTAGCCGAATGCCATCTATGCCGTGATAAATAACGGCCGCTAATAATGCAACCTCCAACATCTTAAAAACGGGAGATTGGACATAGCCCATCATTTTATCAAACGATTCCGCGCCACCTTGAGCCGAGCCGATCACCAGCATGTGGGTTAATAGGTAAAGAACCAACGCCATTCCGCTTACACGGCGCAGGAAAAAGCTGATAAAGCCTGTTGTTTTGTACATAATTCCTCCAAAACAACAATGAACAATTATCAATGAACAATTATCAATTACGCATTGATAATTGTTCATTATTCATTATCCATTGTTCATTGTTAATGTTTAATTGGGTCGTTTAATGTTTTCTGCCGTTCTTTACGCGCTTCTACGAATGAACTACGCTTGATAGCCAACATACGCAATGTTTCAATGGCTTCAGTTGGGTTCAAATTTTTGGGGCAAGCGTCAATGCAGTTGAAGATGGTGTGGCAACGATACGCGCCATCACTACCGCTGATTTCCAGCAGCCGTTCGTCTGTTGCACTGTCACGCGGATCCATCACGCGCAATGTTGCTTTCAGCAAGGCGTGCGGCCCAATGTACGTCTTGCCCATACCAACGACGGTGCAAGCTGAGTAGCACGCGCCACACATGATGCACTGTTCGGCATCATGCAATGCCTTAACTTCTTCTGCGCTCATGCGGAACTCTTTTTCGGGTATGTCGTCTGGTGGAACGAGCCACGGCTTAATGCGTAGATACTGTTCCCAGAAGGAGGTGCGGTCAATGACTAAATCTTTGATGATGGGCAGATAGGGCAATGGTTTTATTGTGACCGTGCCTTTTCCATCCAAGACTTCTTCTACGCGGCGATTACAAACCAGCATGTTTGAGCCATTTACGTTCATGGCACAACTGCCACAAATTGCGTGACGGCAAGAACGACGGAAGGTAACGGTGCCATCTTGCTCACCTTTAACCTCTTCCAGCGCGTCTAAAATTGTTGTGTCTGCGCCAACATCCAGTTTGAATTCTTCAAAGTATGGTTTTTTATCCACATCCGGGTTGTATCGTTGCACCCGAATGGTGGCTTCTTTTGTGTTATTCGTTGCCATTTTAGTATTTCCTCTCCTGCGGCGGGAACCGATCAAAATATACGCATACTGATTTGTAGCTCAAGTCTGGATTGCCCTCTTCATTTTTATGTGCCATCGTGTGCATGAGCCAATCGGTATCGTCTCGTTTGGTATGGTCGGTGCGTGAATGTGCGCCGCGACTTTCGGTACGGGCAAGGCCGCTTTCGACAATGACTTGGCTGAACGTGAGTAAATGATCGGTTTCAATGGCTCCTAGCACATCGTTGTTGAAACGATTACTTTTATCCATCACCCGTGCATTTTTGAAGCGTTCTTGCAACGCTTTAATGTCTTCCAATGCTTCGCGTAAGCGGGCATCATCGCGGAAAACGCCACATTTGTTGGTCATAATCAGCTTTAGTTCGGCCGCAATTCGACTATATTTTTCTGGTTCGCCATCAATGGGATCACTCTTGAAATGGTCGATTTGGGCTTGACTGGCTGCGGCTGGGTCGCCGTTTATCGGATAGAGTTCCGCGCCGTCTTTGATAAATTTAGCCATTGCTATACCAGCACGACGGCCGAATAGTGATGCGCCCAATAGGCTATTTGTTCCCAAACGATTTGCGCCATGTACGCTGAGACAAGCGACTTCGCCAGCGGCGTAGAAGCCTGTGACGACGTTGCCGTCAGCATCGGCCAGCACTTCGCAATCTGCGTTGGCGGGGATGCCGCCCATGCTGTAATGGGCTGTTGGTTGAATGGCAACGGGGTCGGTGATGATGTCTACACCCAAGAATTCGAGTGCGAGTTCACGCACTTGAGGAAGGCGTTCCATGATTTTTTCTGCGCCGAGATGGGTCATATCGAGATAGATACCCATCTTGTCACCGCCAACGCCACGTCCAGCTTCAATTTCGGTCTGTTCGGAGCGGCTGACGAGGTCGCGGGGGGCGAGTTCCATCAAGTCGGGGGCGTAATCTTCCATAAAGCGTTTACCGTCGCCATTGCGGAGGTAGCCGCCTTCGCCACGACATGCTTCGCTCATCAGGATGCCTTTGCCGTATAAGCCAGTGGGATGGAATTGGACGAATTCCATATCCATGAGCGGTACGCCAGCGTTGTAGGCGATGGCAACACCGTCGCCTGTGTTGGCGGTGGCGTTGGAGGTGATTTTCCATGCACGGCCGTAACCGCCTGTGCCAAACATGACTGCTTTGGCGCGAATGGTGTGTAGTTCACCTGTTTCAATGTCTAGTGCAATTACGCCACGACAGACATTATCTTCGATGATCAAATCCATGCAGTACCATTCGGAGTAGAACTTGACACCATGTTTGAGTGCTTGTTCGTGAATGGTGTGCAAGAGGACGTGGCCTGTGTAATCGGCGGAGTAGTTGGCGCGGGGGGCGGAGTGACCGCCGAAGCGACGTTGAGCAATACGGCCGTCTGGTGTACGGCTAAACACACAACCCATATGCTCGTATTCATAAAGAATGTCGGGGGCATCTTTGACCAGAATTTCAATTACATCTTGGTCGCCGAGCCAGTCCGACCCTTTAATGGTGTCGAACATGTGTAGTTCCCAACTGTCCACATCTTCATCACCGGGCGGAATTTGTTCCAACGGTCCGCGCTTGCCAGTTCCTTCAACGGGGCGGGTGTTGTTGAGCGCGGCGGCGATGCCTCCTTGCGCCGCGCCGCTGTGTGAGCGCAGCGGGTGCAGTTTCGACAGTACGCCGACATCTGCAACACCTTCGCGCCCAGCCGTCATCGCCGCCCAAGTGCCAGCCAGGCCAGCACCGACGACGAGGATGTCATGGGTAATAATGTTTGTCATAGGGGTTCCTCTTATATTGAAGCAACGGCCGTTAACCAGAAACAACCACCACTAAGTTAATGAATCAATTCAGAGCGTGTGGATTGTGGCACAAGCAAAACGATCAAACAATGTCATATATCATCTATTTGGGGTGACATATGTCTGAGATAAAGATGAGAGATGTAGACAGGGGGAAGAGATAGAGATAGAGGCGTGTGTGTAGACATAAAAAAAGGGCGGTAAAAACCGCCCTCTTGTGTAATTTTAGCTAGGATACGCTTTGAATTTATATGGCATATATTTTTTCAAGAACCCATCCTTGAATTAAGTCTGCATAGGAAAATCCTTGAGATTTAGCAATACGTTTAACCGTTGCGATCTCTTGGGGGAGAAATTGGATAGAGACGGTCTCTTTCTGTCGTTCGAAAACAACTTCAGTAACTTCTTCTAATTGATCATCAAAATCGGTCAAATCGTGTGTGTTCCAAAAATTTGCCAATTCCTTAATTGAATCAGTTTCAGGGAGTGCTAGAGTGTTCATTTCTTTTTCCATTGGTTGTATCGCCGCTTCTCTTTTGGGGTCATCAGTCGTGCGGTGACTGGATACCCTCTATTGTCAGGAAACTCTATGATAACACAAAATAAATATCGTCCAGCTTCTGTTTGCCCAAGCGCATAATAAACTGGATTTTTTCCTGTGGACTTTGCTCGCAGAATTAGTGCCTTCCCAAAGCATACATCTTCGACTTCAATGGGGTTAATATCGTGCAATCTAATATGTTCAACCTGCTCATCAGGCCAGATGATTTCGTGAATTTTCATGGTCGCACTACATATCTATTTTTCACCGCTATCCTAAATGACTGTACCATCGGGGATGATGGCGTTTTTGGGGATGATGACGATGCCGTCGCGGGCGAACCAGCTTTCATTGTCAGAATCTTCGCGGTCAGGCAGGGAGCGGATGGTGACGTTATCGCCAATGCGGGCGTTTTTGTCGATGATAGTGCGTTTGATGCTGCAATCGGTGCCGATGCCGATGTGTGGACGGGATAAACGGCCGTTTTCCCCCTTATCCTCATCCGTCTCGTAAGCATCGCTGCCCATCATGATCGTTCTGCGGATGGTCGTATGCTCGCCAATGATGCTCCGCAATCCGATAACTGAATCGCTGATGATCGCATCACCAATGCGGCAGCCATCGGGCAGCAATACATTTGTCAAATCTGCCCCGTAAATTTCGGAAGCGGGCAAAAAGCGTGGATGGGTGTAAATCGGCCGTTTTGGACTATAAAAATCGAATGGCGAATCAGGCGCGGCCATCTGTAAATTCACATCATAAAACCGCTTCATTGTCCCGATGTCTTCCCAATACCCATCAAAAACATAACCGCTGACTTTGTGCGTATTGATCGCCGCAGGAATAATGTCACCACCAAAATCGTCGCCGCCGCCTTCCAGTAAATCAAATAGCAAATCAGCCGAAAAGATATAAATTCCCATCGATCCCATGTACGGTTTATCAGGATTCGTGCCGCTTTCCAGCCCGTTTAACTGTTCTACGCTCGGTTTTTCACTGAAGCTGACGATGCGATTATCATCATCTAACTTCAAAATACCCAACGCCGTCGCCCCGTCAGCGGCCACAGGTTGCACCGCCACGCTGATGTCTGCGCCTGTTTCAACGTGATGGCGTACAAAATCTTTATAATCCATCCGATAAAGATGGTCGCCAGCCAAAATGAGGACAAGTTCGGTGTTTGATGCTTTGATTTCAAGCAACTGTTTCCGCACGGCATCGGCCGTGCCTTGATACCAATCTGTCCCCTGATAGGTTTGCTCAGCGGCTAAAATCTGCACCCATCCCGGCGTAAATACGTCGCGGCTATAAGTGCTGTAAATGTGGCGATGGAGCGAAACGGAGTTGAATTGGGTCAGAATGGCAATTTTTTCGATGCCCGCATGAATACAACCGCTCATCGGGATGTCGATCAGGCGATATTTACCAGCCAATGGCACGGCTGGCTTGGCGCGGTCGCGTGTTAATGGATACAGGCGCGATCCCTTGCCGCCGCCCAAAATTAAACCTAAAACATTGCTCATGTCCATGTTGTTACTCCTTGTGAGTGGCGAGTGTGCGAGTAGCGAGTGAAGAGTGCATATTCGCCACTCGCCACTCGCACACTCGCC
>CAYSDT010000014.1:11625-14507 GCA_964429835.1 uncultured Ardenticatenaceae bacterium
CACTCGCCACTCGCACACTCGCCTACTCGTTCACCATCCGTATGATAGCCGTTCGATCAATCGATCTGGCATTTTTTCTTCGCGCATTAACGCTTGCGTTTCAGCGATGGGATAGGGTGTGCGTTTATGTTGCCACATCAATGATTCTGTATCCAGCAGGGCGTAAGCTGCATCGGGGTTGGCATCGCGTGGCTGCCCGACACTGCCCGGATTGATGATGTGGCGGTTGCTTGTCAGTTGCAGAGGCGCATCGTAGGCAGGGGGATGGGCGGAAACATGTTTTTCTTTATTTGCTTCGTAAATGACGGGAACGTGTGTATGTCCAACCAAGCAGTAGGGGGTCTTAAAGTAGTCAAAATTAATAGCGGCCGTTTCTGCATCCAAAATATATTCCCATACGGGCTGGCGCGGGCTGGCGTGTGCCAACGTAAAATTCGGCATTTCGATATGTGCTGGCAAACTTCTTAGGTATTCTATTGATTCAGGTGTGAGGCGATTTTTTGTCCATGTAATCGCTAAACGCGCCACACGATTAAAGGAAGAGATGTCTAATTTACCCAATGCAGCCCAATCATGATTACCAGACAAGCTGATATGATTTTGCTCTTGTAACAGATCGACGCATTGATTTGGGTTGGGCCCGTAGCCGATGATGTCACCCAGACACCAAATTTGTTCCCATTGCCCGTCAGCGTCGGCTAATACGGCCTTAAACGCGGCTAAATTGGCATGAATGTCAGAAATAATGAGTACCCGCATATGGTTCTCCGAAAAATGTTACTGCTCAAAAAAATGTTGACAGGGAATAATACCATGATCGACAAGGGAAGGTATAATAATCGGTAAAGATAGAGTGTAAAGATGGAGATAGAAGCGGGTAAGAGATAAATAAGCATTTTGCTTTTCTTGCGCCTAAATTACGCCATCTTCTGGAAAATTATGGCAATTCTAAATAGATGGACACAAGATTTTAGCAGTACCAGCGTCGAACAAACGGTGCGTCTGGGCGTTCGTCTAGGTGAACTGCTGCAAATGGGCGATGTGATCTGCCTTGAGGGTGAGTTGGGCATGGGCAAGACGGCGTTCACGCGCGGCGTGGGGCGGGGATGGGGTGCTTCGGTGCGTGTCACCAGCCCGTCGTACACGCTCATCAACGAATACCCGCGCCTAAAAGACGGCCGTGTTCTCTATCATATCGACGGCTACCGCCTGGAAAGCGAAGCGGACGCACACAGCGTCGGCTTCGACGACATTTTTGACAGCGATGGAGCCATCATCATCGAATGGCCGAGCCGTATTGAAGGCTGGCTGCCCGCTGACCGCCTCTGGGTGGCGATGGGCGAAATCAGCATGACGCGCCGCTCAATGCGCTTCACCGCTTCTGGTGATCGCTCCGCCGCATTATTAGACGACTTCAAACAACGTGCTTTTGGCACATAGGAGACAGACCTGACAGGTTTCACCAATATCTTGTGTTTTACATGGGTATCAATAAGAAAACCTGTCAGGTCTTGAGTTAGGACACCATATGATTTTATCAATTGATTCTGCAACCCGCTGGGCGGGGCTTGCTTTACACGACGGCCGTTTTATCGTAGCTGAATCGGGTTGGCAATGTAATAACAATCACACCATCGCCCTGACCCCCGCCATTGGCGAAATGTTGGCGCGTGCCGACATCACCCCCGCCGATTTAGAGGCGATTGCTATCGCCAAAGGGCCAGGATCGTACACAGGGTTGCGCGTGGGGATGGCGTTGGCAAAAGGGATGGCGTATGCGAACCGCACGGCCTTGATCGGCGTACCAACCCTCGATATTGTTGCCGCTGGCTTTGGGCCGATGCAGGGGCAGTTGGTTGCTGTTGCGTCGGCGGGACGGACACGAATTTGCACGGCCGTTTATCAATGGAAAAAACGGTACGGTTGGCAAAGCGACCAGACCCCTGTCATCGAAACATGGGATGAATTACTCGACCGTTTGGACGCACCTAGCACCATCGCTGGCGAAATTACAGTGGAAGCTGCCAAGAAAATTCGGACGCATGAAGGTTCTTTCAAAATCGCCTCACCAGCCGCATCAATGCGACGGGCGGGGCATTTGGCCGAAATCGGCTGGCGGCGGCTTAGGCGCGGGCAGACTGACGACCCCGCATCACTCGCTCCGATTTATTTGAACAGATTGACATAATAGCTGGCGAATAAATTCGCGCCTATGGTTGCGAAATCGGCCTACGCCGATTAGACCTTAGTCGGCGTAGGCCGACTTTGCAATTGTAGCCGCAGATTTATCTGCCGTGCTTCTAAATTTCCGTGCCTGATTACCACTTTCGCTCCATGCAGCTTAACGATCTCGATGCCGTGTTGGCAATCGATCTATTGTCGTTTCCCACACCAGCTAAATTGAAGATGTACCAGTATGAGCTAACGCAAAATGCGTTGTCGCATTATCAGGTACTGTTGGATGGGGATGTTTTGATCGGGTATTCAGGTTTTTGGATGATCGCCGATGAGTGCCATATCAGCACCATCGCCATCCACCCCGATTGGCGCGGGCGCAAATTAGGCGACCAGCTTTTGCGCTACATGCTTGACCGCGCCCGTGAATACAAGCCGATATTGGCGACGCTGGAAGTGCGGCGAAGCAATATCGCCGCCCAAACGCTGTACCATCAGCACGGCTTTGCCATCGTTGGTGAACGCCGTCGCTATTACAAAGACACGAACGAAGACGCGATTTTAATGACTAGAGAGCCGTTGTAGGGGCGGTTCGCGAACCGCCCGTCTCCTTCCACGCTCTGCGTGGAAGGAAGATCGGGACGCTCTGCGTCCATGCGACGCAGAGCGTCGAGAAACGGCATTCCACGCAGAGCGTGGAAAGAGAG
>CAYSDT010000014.1:14607-16814 GCA_964429835.1 uncultured Ardenticatenaceae bacterium
CGGTCATCCATCTGGCGGGGCAAGTGGCGGTCACGACTTCCGTCATCAACCCGCGTGAAGATTTTGAGATTAACGCGCTTGGCACATTTAACGTGCTGGAAGCGACTCGCTTACACGCACCCAAAGCGGCTTTTCTGTACGCCTCAACCAATAAAGTATACGGCGGCATGGAAGATGTGGAAATCGTGCTGGACGGGGATCGGTATGTGTATGCCGATTACCCAGAAGGGATTCCAGAGATGGCTCCGCTCGATTTTCATTCACCTTATGGTTGTTCAAAAGGAGCGGGCGACCAGTATGTGATTGATTACGCCCGTATTTACGGAATGCGGACGCTGGTTTTTCGGCAATCGTGCATTTACGGCCGTCGGCAATTTGGTGTGGAAGATCAAGGCTGGGTGGCGCATTTCATTATCGCGGCGGTGATGGGAAAGCAAATCAGCATTTTTGGTGATGGCAAGCAGGTGCGTGATATGCTGCACATCAGCGATGTGGTGCGGGCGTATGAGTTGGGCATTCAAAACATTGACGCATTGAGCGGAAAAGCTCTCAATTTGGGCGGCGGGGCGACGAATACGCTGTCGATTTGGAGTGAATTTGGCGAGTTGCTGGAGGAGCTACACGGGGAAGCAGTTACCGTTGATTGGGGCGATTGGCGGCCGGGTGATCAGAAGGTGTTTATTGCTGACATCAGTCGTGCGGCGGAACTGCTGGATTGGAAACCGAAGGTTTCGCCTATAGATGGGGTGCATGATTTATACCAATGGGTGTCGGCGAATCGGGGGTTGTTTGGGGTGTAGCAAACAAGCAAGTAGCAAGTGGGCAAGTTGCAAGTGATGGGTGACTTACAGACTTGCCACTTGCAAACTTGCAACTCGCCACTTTTTGTCTAATTTTTAGAGAGCGGTATAATCTTGCGACCTTGAAATGCAGTCACCACGGGGCGGTGGCGAAATGGCAGACGCAGCGGACTTAAAATCCGCCGGACTTAACATCCGTGTGGGTTCGACTCCCACCCGCCCTACTTTTTGAAAGCCCGCTTGCGGGCTTTTTTGTTTTCAGTTGACTGTTTTCAGTTGACTGTTGATTGTTTTGGTTCATCATCGAACAGCGTCCTTGATAAACACATAATAATGGATGTCATTCCTGTGGGCAGAAACCCACTTCCTTAAAAAGATGGATTCCCGCCTACGCGGGAATGACAATTAAAGTGTTGTGGTTTGTTTGGTATGCTAATAGGTGGAGCCTCATTGCGTCCCATGCTACTACCTCCCTTACATCTTCCCGCTACAGTGCAAAATGCGACATGGGTCGTTGGTGTGTCTGGTGGAGCCGATTCGTTGGCATTGCTGCACGCGCTGGCGGCACAAATGCCATCCGAACGGCTGATTGTCGCTCACCTGAATCATGGTTGGCGCGATGAAGCTGATGATGACGCTGAATTTGTACGACAAACGGCCGTTTCCCTCCAAATCTCCTCCTTCATTCAAAAAATAAACCCCGACACCCCCGCCACCGAAGCCGCAGGGCGCAACGCCCGCTACCACTTTTTTGCCCAAGTCGCCCGCCAAACAGGAGCGACCGTTGTCGCTGTCGCTCATAATGCCGACGATCAAGCCGAGACGGTGCTGATGCGCCTGTTGCGCGGCACAGGCACGGCTGGCCTGCGCGGAATGCAGCCCATCGCCCCGTTGCCGATTGATGGCGCGGATGGGCTTACGCTTATACGCCCGCTGTTGACCGTCAGCCGCGCTGAGATTGAGGCGTATTGTGAGCAACACGGTTTACAGCCGCGCCAAGATATGAGCAACGCCGATACGTCCTTTTTGCGGAATCGCATTCGGCATGAATTATTGCCGCTGTTGGCCGAGTACAATCCGCAAATCAAGAGCCGCTTGCAACAAACGGCCGTTATCGCCACCGCCGACTACGCCCTGTTGCAAACGCTCGCCGCGCCTGCTTGGGATGAAATGGAAGTGGAACAGGGGAAGGGATGGCTTTCATTTTCGCGGGGATTATGGGAAAAACGGCCGTTATCCATCCGCAGAGTATTACTACGCCGAGCCGCCGCAGCATTGCGCCCCGAATTGCCCAATGCCAGCTTTGATCTATTTGAACAGGCACGGCGGCTTATCGAAGGTGGACAGACGGGCGCACAAGCCGATCTTTCGGCTGATTTGCGCCTCACCCTCAGCTATGATCGGGTG
>CAYSDT010000015.1:0-12710 GCA_964429835.1 uncultured Ardenticatenaceae bacterium
GCGGGCAAACTATCCACAATTTTAACCGTCAGGCGGAACTTAATCGCATCACGCGCAGTTAATTGCAATTGGTTGGCAAGTTCCGTTCCAGAGGTCGCGTTATCCATAACGTCATCGTCTACAACAACATGCAATGCGAGTAAATCCTTGTGATTCACACGAGTGATGACCGCTTGATACGCGCTTACTTCATCGAATCGTGCCATCATATTAGCTAACTGGGTCGGATGCAGGAACATGCCGCGCACTTTTGTCGCCGCGCCCACACGCCCCAGCCAGCCTTTCAACCGCAACCCACCGCCATCCGTCGCCGATTCGGGGATGATGGCTGACAGATCGCCAACACCAAAACGGATCAGGGCGTAATGCGATTTGAGCAAGGTGACAACCACCTCACCAACTTCGCCATCTGGTAACGGCCGTCCTGTGTTGATGTCGCAAATTTGTAAAATAATGTTGTCAGGGATGCGCCAGCCATCGTACCCGTCCACATCGTAGCCTAAATTACCGCATTCGGCCGTGCCATATGATTGATAGACAGAAATGCCGTGCGACGTTATTTCTTCACGCAATGATGGCGGCAATGGTTCAGCCAGTACAAATGCTTTGCTCAACTGCAATTTAATGCCTAAATCGGCCGCTTTATCCAGTAACGCTTTCAAATAGCTGGGCAGTCCGACATAACCAACCGCGCCAAAGGCGGCCATCGCTTGAATTTGTTGTTCAAAATTGCCAATCCCGCCAGGAATGACGGTGCAACCGACGGCGGTCAACCCATCTTCCAATGAAGCACCAGCGGGGGTGAGATGGTAACTGAACGCATTCAGAGCAACATCGCCAGCTTGAAAGCCAGCAGCGCGTAAACCAGGCGCCCAGTTGCCTGCATCTTCAATGTGTGGTTCTGGCTCATTGATGGGGCCGGGCGATTGGTAGACGCGGCGCAAATCGCCAATCGGCATTGCCAACAGGCCGCCAAATGGGGGATTTGCTCTTTGTAGTTCGATGAGGTCGTCTTTGCGGAAGACGGGGAGATTGGAGAGAGAAACGGCCGTTTTCAAATCATCAGTCGTCAATCCAGCCGCATCCAGCCGCGTCGCAAAAGCAGGCGCATTCGCATATAAATGGGTGATGATGTCGTGTAATGTTTGGTTCATAATGGTTACGAAAGCCATCGCTTACGTCGTTTGTAATGTTTCACATCACGATAACTTTTGCGTGTGCCAACTTCGTTGAGTCCCAGATAGAACTCGCGCACATCAGCATTATCTTTTAATTGGTCAGGGTCGCCAGCAAGAACAATACGGCCGTTTTCCATAATATACGCATAATCAGCCACATCCAACGCCAGACGCGCATTCTGCTCTACCAGCAAAATCGTCGTCCCCTGCTCTTTGTTAATGCGCTGGATAATACTAAAAATATCTTTAACCAGCAACGGTGCAAGCCCCAGCGATGGCTCGTCCATCATAATCAGCTTGGGTTTCGCCAACATCGCTCGCCCAATCGCCAACATCTGTTGCTCACCACCAGACAAATAGCCCGACACTTGCTTCCGTCGCTCTTTCAAGCGCGGGAAATACTCATAAACGGCTTCAATGTCCGCCTTGATCTGACCACGATCTGACCGCGTGTAACTACCCGCGACCAAATTCTCCTCTACAGTCAGATGGACAAACACGCGCCGCCCTTCCATAACCTGAAAAATGCCGCGCCGTACAACCTCAGAAGCATCCAAATGATGAATCTCTTCACCCTCGAATGTGATGTTGCCATCGGTAACTTCACCGTTTTCAGGCTTCAACAAGCCTGAAATAGACTTGAGAGTCGTTGATTTCCCAGCCCCATTTGAGCCGAGCAAGGCCACAATTTTTCCTTGCGGCACTTCCAGCGACATGCCCTTGAGGACAAGAATCACATCATTGTAAATTACTTCGATATTGTTGAGCGACAACATAATTTGCTCCGATTCCGAGTGGCAAGTATGCGAGTGGGCGAGTAGCGAGTGTTACTTGCACACTCGCCACTTGCCACTCGCTACTTGCTGCTCGCTCTAGTTTCCAGCTTCGATGTAATCAGTTAGTTGTTCGTATTGACCATCTTTCACCTGATACAGGCGCAACGCTTTGTTGCCAGCGTGGTCGCTGCTGGTGAAGGTCAGGGGGGTGGTAACGTCGCCTGTGCTGTAGTCGGAGAATCCTTCCAATGCAGCGCGGATAGCTTCGCCAGTTACTTCATCGCCATTGGCGACGACATCACGAACAGCGTCTACCATCAAGCGCATCGTGACCCATCCTTGAACATAATGCACACCCATCGCGTCCAAATCTTTGTCCACGCTTTCGGCGTAGGGACGAATTTCATCTTCAATTAGAGCCGCGCCGCTGTTGGTGAAGGCAAATGGACTAGCGGAGATGACACCTTCGGCCGCGTCGCCGCTGAGTTCGACAAATAGTTCGTCAGAACACCAGTTAAGACAGACAAGTTGTACATCCATGCCCAAGCGATCAATATCTTTTGCCAATGTTGAAGCGGGGGAGGAAACATTTTGAACGATGATGTATTCCGCGCCTGCGTCAGCGACTTGGGTTAATTGAGCGGTGAAATCAGATGTGCCGCCGGGCATGGGGATGGCAATCACTTCCATTCCATTTGCGGCTGCCCACGCTTGACCGTCTTCTAATGGCGATGTGCCAAACGGGCTGTCATGGTGCATCAGGACGACGGTGCTTGCGCCATTTTCTTTGGCGTGCTGCATGGCGACGATGAATTGGTCGGAGTAGGTCGTGCCGACGAGGAAGTTGTAGGGAGCTTCACCTGTGTCAGCAAGGGCGGCAGAGTAGGAGGCAGACATGAAGGGAATTTTGTCTTCAGCGACGCGCCCGCGCAATGCTTCGGTGTCACCTGTGCCCCATCCTTGGAAGCCAACAATATCTTTCGAAGTGTATTGGCTGTACAGTTGCTCTGCTTGATCAACGGCGTAGGCGTAATCTTGGGACATGAATTCGAGTTCACGGCCGTCAATGCCACCATTTTCGTTTACGAATTTGACGTAATCACGAATACCATCTGCATAAGGGGTGCTGACATCAGATGTCGGCCCCGTTAAATCGTGAATGCCGCCTAATTTAATCGTGTCTGCTTCTTCATCGCCCCCGCCGCAAGCGGCTAAGGCTAATAATAAAACTACTGCCAATAATAATACTTTCTTCATTTCTATCTCTCCTTTCTTTCACAAAACTACTAATAAAATGGGTTCGATGCGGGGTGTGATGTTTTCACTCGTTCCACGCACTGCGTGGGAACGAGATGGGACGGCCTAATAACTGAAAGGCCACAGTCGGAAATAATCCTTGATATTCTTCCATATCTTGGCAATTCCTTCTGGTTCAAAAATAAGGAATAGGATGACGACCACGCCGAACATCCCCTTTTGGATGAAAGGCATGACAGTCAACATCGCGGGAATACTGTCGCTCATCGCTGTGCCGAGATTGGACAGGATGGCGGGCAGTAAGGTGATTAGGATGGCTCCATAAATTGAGCCAGACACAGAACCCAAGCCGCCGATGATGATCATCGCTAAAATGGCGATGGAAAGTTCGATGGTGAAGCGTTCGTAATTGACGATGCCCCGATATTGTGCCAGCAATGCGCCTGCAAAACCGATGATGAAGGAAGAGGTGGCGAATGACATCACTTTGTACATGAACACATTCACCCCCATCACTTCAGCGGCAATGTCTTGGTCGCGGATGGCGATGAAAGCGCGGCCAATCTTTGTCCGAAATAGATTGACGGTGAACATGACGACAACAACAAGGGTGAACAGGATGATCCAGTAAAAATTGAAGTCGGTACTCATCCGTATACCGAACAGGGTGGGCGAGGGAATGACGAGTGCTTCAACGCCGCCAGTCCACGGTGAGCGAATGATCCCCCATTCGATTATTTGCTGGGCGGCAAGGGTGGCGATGGCGAGGTACAGCCCTTTAAGACGCAGGGAGGGCAGACCGAAAAATCCACCAACAACGGCCGTTACTAAACTAGCAATCGGCACCGTCATCCACCACGGCATATTCAAATTTGTCACCAGCAGCCCAGAGGTATACGCCCCAATCGCCATAAAGCCGCCCGTGCCTAAACTGATTTGACCTGTAAAGCCAGTCAAAATGTTCAGCCCAATGGCCGCAATGGCGAAGATACCAACCTGATTTGCTAACGTCAGTTGATAATTATTTGCCATAAAGGGGAAAATGAGCGCAAGCACGATGACAATGATGAGCCGACCCTTCATAATTGCGGTCGGTCGCAACGCCATATCTTTCTTATAAGTACTATGAAAAACACCTGATTCCATGATTTATCCTTTTACAAGTTGCAAGTAACAAGTTTGTAAGCAGCAAGTGGCAAGTCTGCAAGCTCTACTTGCCACTTGCTGCTTGCCTGCTTGCTACTCTTTTTGTTTACACGCGCTCAATCCGAATTTCGCCGAACAATCCGTATGGTTTGACCATCAAGATGAGAATCAAGACGATGAAGGGGACGACGGACGCTAACCCCAATTCCGGCGCGGTGTACCCAGCCGTATATACTTCCAATAAGCCAATAATCAAGCCACCGACAATTGCACCAGGGATGGAATCCATCCCGCCCAAAATAACGACGGGGAAGACGCGCAAACCAAAGCCAGCCAACGCCGCCCCGTTTAGTTCAACGATATTGGCGACGATGACACCTGCTAAAGCGGCAATGGCGGCCGAAATTGACCACGCCATCGCAAAAACACGCTTGACGCTGATGCCCATGCTGAGAGCCGCTTGTTGATCATCGGCCGTTGCCCGCATAGCAATGCCTTCTTTAGACAAACGGAAGAAAAGCATGAACAGTCCCAACAGTACAATGACCAATCCCAGCGCAATGACACGATCCGCAGGGATAATTGCACCTGCGATATTGAGTGGTGCGTCAGGTAAGAAGGAGGGGTACGCACGCCCTGTCGTCCCCCAAATTGCGCTAACGACAGCCCTGATCACACTGGAAAGCCCAATCGTCACCATAATTACCGAGATTATCGGCTCTCCAATCATCGGGCGCAGGATGAAGCGTTCTACGACGATGCCTAAGAGGACAGCGGCAGCCATCGTCAATAACAGCCCAATCGGCCAGGTAATACCGAATTGGACGATGAAAGCGTAGGAAATATAAGCACCAACCATCAGAAAGTCGCCCTGTGCAAAGTTGATTACATCGCTCGCCTTATAAATGAGGACGAAGCCAAGCGCAACCAGAGACAGCACCGCGCCGTTGGTTAATCCTGTTAATGTAAGTTGAATAAATTTATCCATAATTATTTTACATTGTCATTCCCGCGTAGGCGGGAATCTATCTTTTTATAGTTCTCGTTCCACGCTCTGCGTCGGCGGGGGACGGATATTTTTGTTATTTGGGGTGGAGGCTTCAGCCGGAACGGTTCCGGCTGAAGCCTCCACTCCGAAAAATTAGCTAGTTCTCTTCCAATGTTTCAATTTGCAGACGGGTTTTGATGGTCGCTTTACGGCCGTCTTGATAAGTGATTACTGATTCAATATCCAGATAATCATTTTGGCTGTACAACGCCGAAATAATGTCATCGTATCGCTGGGCGACAAATTTGCGTCGCACTTTGCGCGTTCGCGTCAACTCAGCATCATCTGCATCCAACTCTTTGTGCAACAGCAGGAAGCGACGGATACGCGCCGCTTCGGGCAAATCGGAATTGGCCGTTTCCACCTGTTTGCGAATCAGAGCGTACACTTCGGGCTTTTGTGCCAAATCGGTGTACGTTGTGTACGCTATTTGATTGTTTTCTGCCCATTTACCAACATTTGCCATATCAATGTTGAGCATTCCCGTCACAAACGGCCAATCGCCACCAAAGACGACGGCTTCTTTAACGTGCGGGCTGAATTTCAGTTTGTTTTCGATGAATTGGGGGCTGAATTTCGTGCCGTCGTGCAAGGTCATTACATCTTTGGCACGGTCAATGACGATGAGGTGTCCATCTTCGTCGAAGTAGCCTGCATCACCAGAGTGCATCCAGCCGTCAATGAGCGTTTCGGCCGTGGCCTCTTCATTATTGTAGTAACCGATGAAAACGGAATCTGATTTGAGCAAAATTTCGCCGCTTTCGGCAATTTCGACCTGCGTACCAGGTACGGGGATGCCGACGGTCTGGAACTTAATATCCCCATCCCGATGGACAACGCTGATGCCGCTGGCTTCGGTTTGACCGTAAATTTGTTTGAGATTGACACCCAGCGCGTGGAAAAAGCGGAACACATCCGGCCCCAACGCCGCGCCGCCTGTGTAGGCACGTTTCAGGTGGCGTAAGCCCAGATGGTCTTTAATTTCCTGAAATATCATCCAGTCAGCGAGCGTATATTTTAGCTTGGCTACGCCGCTGATAGTTTCTTTGCGGAAGCGCATATCGGCCGCTTCGTAGCCGACCGCCATCGCCCATTTGTACATGATTTGCTTGACGCGGGTGCTATCTTCAATTTTGACAAGCACTTGGCTGACCAAGTTTTCCCAAATGCGGGGCGGGCTGAACATGGAGTGCGGCCCGATTTCGCGGATATTGGCTTGGGCTGTACCGGGTGATTCTGGGAAGTGGAGCGGGAAGCCGCTTTGCAGGAAACAGGCGACAGACATCATCTGTTCACCAATCCAAGCAAGGGGCAAAAAGCTGACGAAACGGTCTTCGGGGGTGAGGGGGTCGAGATCGAGTAGGTTGCCGCCCATCGAGATGAGGTTGCGATGGGTGATCATTGCCAATTTGGGGTCGCCCGTTGTGCCAGATGTGGTGGAGAGGATGGCAACATCGTCCGCTTTGCCAGCGGCGACGTTTTCGGCGTAGGCGTAGGGGTGTGCTTTTTCGTACTCTGCGCCCATCTTTTCCACGTCGGGGAAGAAGAGGAGGTACTCTTCGGTGTAGTTGCGTAACCCTTTGGGGTCGTAATAGATGACTTTGTGGACGGTTGATTTAAGTTCGTCCCACATTTCGATAATTTTATCGACTTGTTCTTGATCTTCAACGACGATGTACTTGACTTGGGCGTGGCCGATGATGTAGATCATCTCTTTGACGACGGCATCCTGATAAATGCCGACGCTTTTGGAGCCAGCCGCTTGGGAGGCGATTTCGGAGTAAATCCATTCGGGGCGATTGTCGCCAATGATGGCGATGGTGTCGTTGGCCGTTAATCCCAAACTGACCAATCCGAGACTGAAATGGCGGACGTGCCGCTCAAATTCGTCCCAGTTGGTTGATAGCCAGACACCGTGATATTTTTCGCGCAGGGCGATGTGATCGGTGCCGAACTGTTTTGTTCTTTCGAGTAATAGTTGTGGAAAAGTTTCAGACATAATTTTTAGGATAAATTCCAATCTGTCATTCCCGCGCGGGCGGGAATCCATGTTTTTGGAATTGTGGATTCCTGCCTACGCAGGAATGACAATCCAAAGTTTTGTGGTTAATCACCAAGATATGCTTGAATAACGGCCGTGTTTTGTTGAACTTCATCTGGCGTACCATCACCAATTTTGCGGCCAAAGTCGAGAACGACGATTTTATCGGAAATATCCATCACCACGCCCATATCATGTTCGATGATGACGATAGAAACGCCATGTTCTTCATTGACATCCAGCACGAATCGCGCCATATCTTCCTTTTCTTCGCTGTTCATGCCCGCCATCGGCTCATCGAGAATGAGCATACTGGGCTGGACGGCAAGGGCGCGGCCAAGTTCGACCCGTTTTTGCAAGCCGTAGGAAAGTGTGCCGACTGCTTGCTTGCGAATCGCTTCGATTTCCAGCAAGTCGATGATGTCTTCCAGAAATTCGCGGTTTTCTATCTCTTCTTTTTGCGCCTTGCCCCAAAATAGGCCGCCGCTGAAAATGCCGCTTTTAAGATGGACGTGCCGTCCCAGCATGAGATTTTCCAGCACGGTCATGTGCTTGAATAGTTCGATGTTCTGGAAGGAGCGGGCGATGCCCAGTCGGGCGATTTTGTCAGGTTTTAGGGAGGTGAGGGTGTGGGAGTTTACGCCATCATGGTACACAATCGCCCCTTCTTGGGGATGATAGAGGCCGCTGATGCAGTTGAGCAGACTGGTTTTGCCCGCTCCGTTGGGGCCGATGATGGCGGTGATGTCGCTTTGGTAGACGTTGAAGCCGACTCCACTGAGTGCTTGCACGCCGCCAAAGGCGAGGAATAGGTCTTGCACTTCCATTTGAAGTGCGCCAGCTTCTAAGGTGCTACTGTTGAGGACGTGGTTAAAGCCGCGTTCCATAGAAATCTCCATTTTTCGATTGATTTGAAGGTATTATATGGATGGGGCGTTAATGAAGTGTTAATGGGGGCGTTAATGGGGGCGGGGGAATTAACAATTAACAATTAACAATGAATAATGAATAATGAATAATGAATAATGAATTGTTATGTTTGGATGTGTGAGGGAATTTGAATTGCCATTATCGTCATTTCAGCATAAAGTTCATCATAGTAAATGCAGAAACCAAGCGGTTAAACATCCGCATAAAATTAGAGGAACAACATGAATTACGAAACCTTATCTACTGATGAACTTATTCAAGCCTTAAAACAAGCTGGACGATTTCCTGATATTGATCTTATTCGCATCTGTTTTGACCGTGTTGATGAATTGGAATTGGAGCTTCTTGATTTGTTGCGTGTAGATCCCTGGCAAAAATATAACCTTGAAGATGATACAAACCCTCTGGCGTATGGCGAGATACATGCTGGACATTTGCTCATTGCCGCACGTTCTCAGGCTGCGTTGCCTGTGTTTGATGAGATTTTCCGTGATTCGACACGAGAACATCTTATCGAATGGTTTGGCATGGCAATGCACCATTATGGTTCAGTCGCATTGCCGCCGTTTTCTCTTATCGTGTTGGATGAAGATGCTTTTGTATACGGCCGTTCTTCCGCTACTGCTATTCTCACCAAAATCGTCTATAACGAGCCAGAATACAGACCCATTGTTATTTCTACAATGCAAAAGCTATTACCGCCGCTGCCCGAAGGGGATAAACCGATCATTGGTGAGGATGAGCATGATGAAATGTGGATGTGGGCGGCTTTGGAACTTTCTAAGTTAGGTGACAGGGAGAGTTTGGCACAAATTGAGGCTTTATATGCTGAGGGGGCGATTGATTCGTGGGTTATTGGTGGTTATGATGATCATCTGGAGCGTTTGCAAAATGAACATTCAGATGCCTCTGATTCTTATGATATTGTTGAGGTTTATGAATCGTTGCACCAGCAGAATGCTTTGTACGCGCAACGTGTGACAGAAGCTGGGAGATTGGAAGAAGAGTTGGCGATAAAAAAGGAACAGTTGCAGATTCTTCAGGAGAGAGTTGCCCGTAAGAATCAGGGACATGAACGGTTAGTGGTGGGTACGCCAGTGACACCACGCACGGAACCGAAGGTGGGGCGGAATGCTCCTTGTCCTTGTGGCAGCGGGAAAAAGTATAAGAAGTGTCATGGTCGTCCGGGACAGTGAGTAAAGGATGCTTCAATTTTGATTTGAGAGAAAACGGCCGTTTTTAATTGATTGTTGTAGTGGTCAAAGATTAGTGGCTCTCTGAGCTTTTGTGGGGGTTATTGGGCATGGCAACGCCATGCCCCTACCATAATACGCCTGTACGGGCTTGGTGTTGCCATGCCCTTCCCCACAATTCCTCAAAGAGCCAGATTAGTTGAAACAGATTACCTGCGGTGGATTCCCGCCTACGCGGGAATGACAATTTTAACTAACCTCTGACCATTACAGTTCTCATTTGAATAATTTATTTCCAACTGTAACCCTATTACATCATTCCAAGCGCATCCCGATAGGTGGTGAGAGCCTTTTGTAACTGACCATTCTGCGTATACGCATCGCCTAACAGGTGGGAAATTTCTGGCATATCCTTAAATTTTTGCGTTGCCACCTCTAAATCAGAAATGATGACATTTAATCCATCACCTTCCTGAATCAGGGCGCGATATGCCGATAGCGACGCTTTTGTGTCGCCATTGTTGACCAAATGACGCGCATTTCGTAATTTTTCATCATCCAGACTGTACGCCGAAGACAACATGCTTGTCTCTGGCAGGTGTAAATCATCTGTGTGGATGGGGTGTTGCAGTTGTGGGCTTGCTGCGGGCTTGTCTTTGCGTGCGCTGCGTGGCGAATTAACGCTTGCCCAATCGGAATCTGCACCATCGGCCGTGTCACCCTCTGCTTCCAGCCAACCTGAAACGTCGGCTTCTGGTAAGGCTGACAGCCAATCGGCATCATCGCTGCCACCAGTGAACGATAACCACTCAGGCATAGAGTCGGAAAGGTCATGCCCTAATCCCATCTCTTCGCCAAACAGACGTTCGTCATCTTCTGGTTCTTCATCCTTTCCCAAAATATCATCGAGGGGGGATGTGTCGAAAGTGATAAACTCGTCTGGGTTTTTCTCGGTAGATGGATCATCTAACCAAGCGACGGCTTCGTCTGGGTCATCTGGAAGGGCGACGGGTACACCGTCGTCAAGATCGATATCGAAGGATGGAGAGGCTATACTACGCGCAGCATCTGTCTGTTGAGCTTGCAACTCCTCTCCCGACTTTGTAGCAGTCGGGGCGCTAACTTTTGGGTCCGTTCCCCCATCGTCATTTACCAAGCCTTCCATCCATGCCGCCATCTCATCAGGGTCGTCAGGGATGTCAAAATCTAAATCAAGGTCTATATCATCGGCTCCATCTTCTGCCCACAATACTGCGCCAAATGAAGTTTCGACAGCCCCTTCGGGGATGGGTTTGCCGTCAACGTCAAGGCGGACTTCTTTGGGTTCAGGTTCGGGTTCGGGTTCGGAAACCGCCTCATCCTCATCAGCCAACTCGTCCATCAGAGCCATTTCGTCTGAAAAATCAAGATCAAGGTCAAAGCCTAAATCGGTATCATCATCTGCCCACAATACTGCGCCAAATGAAGTTTCGACAGCCCCTTCGGGGATGGGTTTGCCGTCAACGTCAAGGCGGACTTCTTTGGGTTCAGGTTCGGGTTCGGGTTCGGAAACCGCCTCATCCTCATCAGCCAACTCGTCCATCAGAGCCATTTCGTCTGAAAAATCAAGATCAAGGTCAAAGCCTAAATCGGTATCATCATCTGCCCACAGCACCGCGCCGAATGAGGTTTCAACTGCTCCTTCGGGGATGGGTTTGCCGTCAACATCAAGGCGGACTTCTTTAGGTTCGGCTGGCTCGGCCTCCATTTCTGGGTCAGAGCGTTCAACCCATAAGTCATCATCACGCCCATCGTCAATGGTTGCGGCTGGCTTGGCAGCGAGCGCGTCTAATCCATCAAGTGCCTGTGCTAATTCATCATCGGAAACGTCAATATCAACGGCCGTTTCTCCCAAATCAACACCCTCCGTTACCGCCAATGCTTCCAACCAATCCAACGCACGACTTAACCGTGTCGGCGGTGTGGCTTCCTCTTCTTCTATTTCATCCGCTGGTTCATCATCATCCGATAATTTGTTGGCAACCAACGCGGCTGCCCCAGCGACGGCGGCGACCGCAGCCACTTCTTGCAGTTCGATGACTGGTTCGTCATCTTCCAAATCATCCAACCACGCCATCGCGTCGTCCAACTCTTCATCTAATTCAACTTCGGCCGTGTCCGCAGGGGCGATGGGTTCAACTTTCTCTTCAATACTGGCGGCTTCGGCTACGATTGGTTCATCAACGGCCGTTTCTTCTGACGGCTCACTGTCCAAATCGTCCAGCCACGCCATCGCATCATCAACATCGTCTACATCATCAAGAACAACGGCCGTTTCTGGCTCACTCACATCATCCAAACTGAGCGCATCCAGCGTATCAGACGGTAACTCATCATTTATATCAGAGAAGAACGGCGTTTTGTATGCGTCGGTATCTTCTGGCTCAAAATCAACAATATCGGCGATGGATGGGAGCTGTTCCACAGGTTCACTATCTTCACCCGGCATATCCTCCAGCCAAGACATCGCATCGTCGATATCAACATCATCCTCTTCTGAAACATCCGCAAACATATCGCCCGCCACTGCACCAGCGGCCACTGCACCAGCCAAAATCGCAGCATCGGGCATATCTGCTTCTTTATCAAGTTCATCTTCCTGTTGCGCGGCTAATTCATCCAACCAGCTAATCTGATCTTCAATAACACCTGTCTCGATAGCACCCGCTGGCGACTCTAATGGAGAACCCGCGAGAATATCTTGATCGGTCTCTTCCTCCATCCAATCAAAGGCTGTTAATTCACCTGCATCGGCGACGGAATCATCCAACCAATCCAATCCTTCGCTTAAATCGGTGACTTCTGAATCGCTAATTGAATCGCCCATTCCCGCTTCGGCAAAGAGGTCATCATCAATGCCTTGTCCTTCAAAAGCGATGATGGAATCCAGCATATCGCCGCTTTCATCATCAATAATATCTTCATCTTCGTCGGTTAATGCGGTTGCTAATGCAGCTGCGGCGGTAACACCCGCCAGCCCAGCCAACACGTTCTTGTCGCTGTCATCAACCTCTTCGGGGGCGATGGTATCGCTGTCATCGGCGAGGAAATCGGGCATGTCAGCCAACGGATCGTCAGCTTCGTCCAGTTCGCCAAACAGAT
>CAYSDT010000015.1:12810-16575 GCA_964429835.1 uncultured Ardenticatenaceae bacterium
GGAAGTCGAGCATGTCGTCGTCCGCTTCTTCACTTGGGGTTGAAACGGCCGTTTCTGCTTCAAAAACGTCAAAATCAGCCAACGGGTCGTCGGCATTGTCCAATTCGCCAAACAGATCATCAAGGTCGCCGTCGCCCATATCATCAGCGAGGAAGTCGAGCATGTCGTCGTCCGCTTCTTCACTTGGGGTTGAAACGGCCGTTTCCTTTTTCAACATATCCAAATCAGCCAATGGGTCTTCAACGCTGTCTGCATCAGCAAACATATCGTCGAATGTGTCATCCAACTCTTCCTCTGGATACTCTACTGGTGGTGGAACAGGAATATCATCCTTTTTCTTTCGTTTCGCCAATGCCGCCGCTAACGCAGAAGCGGCAATCGCCCCAGCAGAATCAAATTTCTCTTTTTCCTCAGCAACATCCTCTACGACTTCTTCGGCCGCTTCTTCTATATTAACATCAACTGTTTCCGCAAAAATATCGCTATCTTCTTCCATGCCAAAACCAGCTAATGGATCATCGGCATCACCCATATCAGCGAATAAATCGGCAAAATCATCGTCGCTTGTCTCACCTGTGTCGGCAAATAAATCACCGAAATCGTCATCGGCACTGTCGCTTGTGTCGGCGAAAAGATCGCCAAAATCGTCATCAGCACTGTCCACGTTGAGGAAGTCTAATGGCTCGCTACCAGTTTCTTCATTATCTATATCTATGGAAGCAATGGCCGCCGCACCCGCCAAACCAAGCAGTGCAGCATCACCCATATCGAGGGCATCATCTTCTTCTGGTAAAATATCTAATCCTTCAGCAAACAGCGCATCGAGTTCATCATTGGCGCCATCATCTTCACCGCCCAATAGGTCGCTGAAATCATCATCAGTGTCGTCGTCGGCAAATAACATCTCAAATTCGGATGAAACATCATCCGCAAGGGGGTCTGGTGCAGACACTTGTGTCGGCATTTCGTCAAAAATATCACCCTCACCAGCGGCAATTTGACTGGCGTAGCTGCTATCATCATCAATAGAATCTGTCGGCGCACCCTCTTGCAACCAATCGGGAAGGTCGGCATTAACAGCAATCGGCTCTTCTTCGGGCGAATCAAAATCCAATACATCCCCCATCAACCCTGTCGGGTTGGGGGCATCTTGCAACCAATCTGGAAGATCGTCGGTTGCGGCGGGGGATGGATCAAAGGATGGCAAATCTCTTTCGGCAGGAATTGCATCTTGGGCTTCAAGATTTTGGGTTTCCGCTAATTGATCAAGCCAATCCAGAGCATCTTCTTCATTCTCTGGCATATCGTCGAACAAATCTTCGGGTAAACCGGTTTCCTCTTTATCTTCACTGCTCATTGTCGTATCCTCCCGATCTTCTTGGGTTTCATCATCGTGGTCGTGCATGGCGATGGCGATGCCGCTTGCAACCGCACCAGCGGCAACAATGCCAACTAAAGCGTTGCCATTGTCATCATCATCGTCTTCTTTTTCTTCGATTAAATCGCCAGCCAGCCATTCTGGTAAATCGTCACTATCTGTGCTGGCGGGATTGGGTTCGTTTTCGGTGGAATCGGCGGCTAACCAATCGGGTAACGCTTCATCATTGATGGGTTCTACTTGTTCGTCCGCACTGCCAGCCAGCCAATCGGGTAAATCAGCGGCGGCATCCGTTGTCTCAGTATCATCTGCTTGATTGAGCCAGTCGGGCAAATCAGCGGCATCATTTACCGTCTCGGTTTCGTCTTCTTGGTTAAGCCAGTCGGGTAAATCGCTGTCAGCGTCCGTTGCCCCAGCATCATCTTCTTGGCTGAGCCAGTCGGGAGTATCTGCATCAGAAACGGCCGTTTCTCCCCCACTATCAGCCTCACCAAAC
This sequence comes from uncultured Ardenticatenaceae bacterium, assembly GCA_964429835.1. Taxonomy (GTDB): domain Bacteria; phylum Chloroflexota; class Anaerolineae; order Promineifilales; family Promineifilaceae; genus S016-13. The sequence continues at coordinate 14,685 of CAYSDT010000015.1, forward strand.
CAATCTGTGGCTGTAAGTTCATCCTCAAGCTCGCCCATGCCATCATCTGATTGCTCATCATCATCTGCTTGACTGTCCATAAGCATGGCGGTCAATCCAACCCCGCCGAAAAGTTCGTTGGCATCATCTGCGGCCGTATATGTTCCCGTCTCTTCAGCTAACGGCTCAAAATCCTCACTAAGCCAATCAAGGGAATCATCGTCTTCTTTTTCATTATCGTGCAAAATGGCGGCGGCACCTGCGGCAGCTGTGCCGACCAGTAATCCAGAAAGCCCCAACCCATCGAAGAGGTTGTCGTCATCATCATCACTGCCGCGTTCTGTTTGGGCAGGCGCATCTACAAAAAGATCGTCAAAATCGTCATTGAAGGGGACACGGGCGGGCGCATCTGTCGTTGCGGGCGTGTCCGTCGTATCGCCAAACAGATCGTCGCTGGCGAGTTCGGTATCGGCGGTTAATTCGCTGAGCCAATCCAGTTCGTCGTCATCGTCAATAAGGGGAGTGTCAACAACGGCCGTTTTTTCCTCAGTAAACCAATCCAGATCATCTCCGCTTGAATCCGATTCGCCATCACCCATCCAATCGGGAAGCCCCGTGCTGTCACTTGTGCCTAGAATTTCGCCAGCATCCGTCTCCGCTTCATCTTCTGGCTCCATATCCAGCAGCCAATTTGTTGACCCTTCTGCTCTTTCAGCAACGAGGGTTGATGTGGCGGCGGCAGCTTGTGATGAGAACCAATCGGAGCCGCTGTCTTCATCTTCTTCATTACTGATTTCAACTTCGCTCAACCAATCTGTACTGGGAACGGCCGTTTCCGACTCATCCTCAATCATGCGGTCAGCACCTTTCCCACGCTCAACCATGATCTGTTTGAACAGGGGGGGCGCACCTTTGACAGAAAATGCACGACCAACGGCCGTTTCCCCTTCAAAAGTCGCTTCGCTAATTTGCGTTAACGCTTGCAGTTGCTCCAAATAAAGCTGCGCCTCATCCACCCGCCCCGTCAACAGCCAAATTTCGGCGATGATGGCGATGGCCTGAATGCAGTCGGGAGCTTCTTCGAGTAGATGGCGTGACAGGTCAACTGTATCGACGCGGTTGTCTTGCCGCCGATAGCTTTCGGCCAGCATCACTTTAATATCGAGGCGATTCGGCTCTTTTTTGAGCATTGCAAGCCATTCGGAAACGGCCGTTTGGTACATCTCGCCCTGAAAATGGAGGTGTGCCAGCGCACCCTGAGTCAAAATCAAGTTAGCAGGGGCGCGACCATCACGCGCTTTATACAGTTTTTTTAATTCAGATTGCAGGGAGGGGGTGTAGGGTTCTAATTCATACGCACATTGCATATGCCAAATCGCTTTAGGCAGATCATCACGCTCTTGGGCGATCATGGACAGGCCGATGTGGGCGGTTAAGTCGTTTGGCACTGCCCGTAAAATACGTTGGAACACATCGTCGGCGGCTGCATACTCGTATTGCTCAAGCAACGCTTGCCCCAGCAAACGATATGTGTCCACATGGCGCGGGTGTTGACGCAGAATAGAGCGGCAATGACCCGCCGCTTCATCATACAACTCCTTATCCAGAAGATGTTGAATTTCATCAAGGTATTCGTGGAGGGCAATTTTGCTCACAATATCCTCAAATTCTGACCCCGCTCGGGGTTCACTCTGCAAAAATCCAGTGACGTAACCAAACGATGCTAACGCATTCGTTAAACATAATGTCAGCATTATACTACACAATGCTGACATTATGTAATTTTAATCTTTGGGGATCAGGGTGATTCTAAAGTCAGACCGCACAGGGCGGGGAAGGGTGGGGAATGCCTTCCCAAAAGATGTTTGACTCTGGAATCGTTGGCGACATCGGAATCGCTCTGCGATTGCCC
>CAYSDT010000016.1:0-15980 GCA_964429835.1 uncultured Ardenticatenaceae bacterium
AATGGCAGGATGAAGTTTCCTGTTTTTGGGGGCGATGGGTTGAATTGGTTGAGCGACTGCGGGCGGCGGGACAGATTGGGCTGAGAACGGCCGTCCGCACCCGATGCAAAACTTCGCACCATCCCTGTTTTGTACACCACAAAATTGACAGTATTGCATAATTATCTCCAGAGGAGCGCAGGCTGGCAGCCTGCGCTCCTCTTCTTAAATCACATCCTTGCGCTTTTGCACCCACGCGGCCGTACCCATAAAAACGGCCGTAAACATCACCAACACCAGCCAACGCGACAACAGATGCCAAACCGAAGCGTCATAATTCACATTAAACTCATACCCCGCCTCTATCGCCGTCTGACCATCCTCACAATAGCGACCCCCATCTGGCGCGTCCGTGCCGGGCGGCAATACCATCTCTTTCTCCGATTCCAGACAACCGCCGCCCATATCTCTCAACTTTTCCATATCCACCGTGTCACCCAACGCCTCCATCGCCCAGCGCGTTGTTGTCAGATATGAAACAGGCGTTGCCGCTTTCGGAATTTCAAAGATAGCCCCTGCAAATAAAATCTGCACAAATAACACCAGTAAAATGACGTAAATCACCATCCCATCACTTTTCACCACCGCCGAAATCAGCAATCCCATGCTGATGCTCGCCAAAGTCGCCAGGAAGATGGTGATATACATCTCAATGCCCGATGGCAAAAAGACCCCCTTTACAGGAAAGTCCAGCTTAAATCGCAAAACTATCAACAACAGCGCACTTTGCAACAGAGCAAAACCAGCCATCACCGCCAACTTTGAAAGCAGATAAGGCGGTATTTTTAAGTTCACCATTCGTTCCCGTTGATAAATCGGATCCTCCTTAACAATTTCGTAAGAAGCGGCAAACAAGCCCAATAACGTACCCGCCAGCGCGACCATAAACAGCACCCGCTGCGTATTGCCCACCACCTGATACATGCCTTGGAACTGCTCCTCATCATCACGATGGTCTTCATCATCCCACGCTTCCTCAATATCCAGACGAATCTGTCGGCGAATTTCGCTTTGACTTTCACCGACCAAATCACGTTCACCAGCCATCACCAGTAACAGCAATGCAATGACGGGCATGACAGCCAGCAAGACGATGAGGCTCATCGTGTCACGTCGAATCAGGTTAAAATAACGGCGCGAAAGCACACCAAACTGCTTGAACATAGAAATTTGCTGGTTCGCCTGCGGCCCCGTCGCCGATGAAGATGAAGACGCGCCGCCCGTCCGCAACCGATCCGTGACATATTGCTGATGCTGTGCCGAATCTCGATAACGCAGCTCCCACATCGCAGCCGTAATGTGACGTTCCCACACATCATCCTTACCAATATGCGGTGGCCTGCCTGCTACCTTTATCCGATGATATTCTGATTGATATTGCGGTTGCAACGTCGTTGGATTGATTGGCTGAGATAATTTTGTATAAATATCAGCGAAATCAACTGCGTTATCAAAAAATAGCTGCGCTTCTGCTGGCGGCCCATAATATGCCAATCTACCCTCAGCCAGAAAAGTGACATGCGTACATTGAGTAATATTGGCTGTTGCATGTGTCACAAGAACAATTGTCCGTCCTTGATCGGCAAGCCTTCGAAGGGTGTCCATCATCTTCTTTTCCAATCCTGGATCCAATCCAGATGTCGGCTCATCTAAAAAGAAAATGCCAGGATCCGCCAGCAATTCAGAAGCAATACTAACCCGCTTGCGCTGCCCGCCACTAAGTTTATTGACTTGCTTATCCTCATGCCCATTCATATCTACTTCTTGCAACGCTTTGGTAATACGCCCCTCTATCTCCTGCTCACTTGCGTCTGGCAATCGCAACTCGGCCGCATACGTCAACGCCCCCATAACAGTCAATTGCCCATGAATAATGTCATCTTGGGGAACGTATCCTAAAATACTGCGGTAAGCAGCGAAATTTTTGTACAAATCTTCTCCATTAACAAAAATCGTCCCCCCATCGGCAGGGGCAAAACCGCTCATCGCTTTCATCAGTGTGCTTTTGCCTGCACCGCTGCCACCGACCAACGCGATAAATTCGCGCGGATGCACGGACAAACTGATGTCGTTGAGAATGATTTTTTGCTTGCTTTTATCACCGCTCAATTTGGCAATTGTGCCGCCAATGTTAACGGTTCGCATCAAATTGCCTGCGTCCAACTGATAGTTGCCGTCGGGGGTGTATTGCGTCAGCCCTGCTTGATCGTGAACCAGTTTGAAGGGGCCGATCTGGATGACATCGCCGTTGTTAAGCGGCCGTTTGCCACGAAGCGGCTGGCCGTTGACGTAAGTGCCATTCGCACTGCCCAAATCGCGCAATACTGCCCCCGCCGCTGTTTGCCGCACTTCCGCATGGCGACGCGAGACGGATGGATGGTCGAGATGCACCTGATTGGCGGGGTCGCGACCAATGGTGTACGTCGTCATCGGATCGATGTTCAACTGTCCTAATTTGATGGTGCCTAGATGACTATTGCCAACGGCCGTTTTCTTGAATGTAATGCCGACAGAGTTCCCTTGCGCGTCACCAATGCGAATGATAGCACCATCATGCAATGACGGGGATTGTCCGCGCTGTACCATCTGCCCATTGACAACAGAGCCGTTGGTGCTGCCCAAATCGTGGAAATAATACGCATCTCCCTGCTGTCTTAGTTCGGCATGTTGGCGCGAAACGACAGGACTGTCGATGATCAAATCATTTTGCGGACTGCGGCCGATGGTAATGATCGGTTTTGTGACGGGAAAGGTTTGCTGCGGCTGTCCCGGTCGCACAATGATCAGTTGCGGCAATCCTGTGTTGATTTGTGTTGCGTTGTTGTCTACTGCTGGCTGTCGTTTTAACGGCCGTCCGCAAGCACCACAAAATGGTGCGGCTCGTTTTAATACCGCCCCGCAATGGGGGCAAAATTTACCACTCATCGTTATCCTCCTTGAAATACAAATTCCTGATTGCCCAATCGCACCCGAAAGCCATCTTTTAGCATGTTGGGTGCTGATAATAAACGGCCGTTTACCCAACTCTGCCCGCCGCTCAAATCATGCAGAATATACCGTCCACCTTCCATCTGAATTTGTGCATGATAGGGGGACAGCCCCGACAAGCACAACTGATTATCGGGCGCACTGCCGATGCGAACGCCATCGGGCAATATCGGATGACGTTCATTTTTGGAAACAAGCCACGCCGATGTTTGCGGCTGAACGGGCGGCGGGGCGGCGGGTGGGACGGCTGCCGTCCTTTTTGGAGATCGTGTGGGGATGGTGATGGGGTTGGGGTTGGAAACGGCCGTTTGCGGCACACCACCCATCGTATCAGCCTGAACTTCCAAGCCGCCGCTGAATGCGGCCACGACGTTGTAAATAAGGGCAATCAACACGGTCAACAACCCAACAATAAACCCGCCAAACATCGTGAAAGCAAGCGTAATTCCCACCACCATGAACAAACTGCTATCATCCAGCTTTTGCAGCATCTCGGCAAAATTGCCCAGCATAAGCGCATCTAATAGCGCGAGATCGCCCATAATCGGCACAGAAATGGAAAGCCAAGAATCCAGCCACTCGCGCAATCCTGCAATCACCCATCTTGCAGTCATGCCCGTTGCAAAACCGTGCAAAAATCCAAGCACAATGCCAATCACGGTTCCAAACTTAAAAGCTGACCAAACGCCTATCTTTTTAATTGTATATTGCATAATTTTATGTCCTATTTCAATGGAGCGCGGGCAGCTTGCCCGCCCATGAGCGGGCAAGCTGCCCGCGCTCCCTGTTTTTACGGCACAACGCCAGTCTGCGCGGCGACGGTGCCATCCGCATAACTCAATCGCAATCCCAATTCACCAGAAACACCAGACGGCCGTGTCCAATCGGCACGAAACGCCTGTCCGGGATAAATCGTCACCGTCCAATTGGCAGCTTCCTGTCCGCCAACAAAAAGGGTGATGTTGCCCGTAACGCCGCCGCTGACCGCCACCGCAATCGCCGCCCCGCCGCCGCTATCCGTCAATTTAAGGGCAGCGGTGCGATTGGCATGTGTGAAACCACCGATACCATGCACTGGATACCATCGCTCCGTCCAGCCAAATGTATCACCCGGTGCTAAGGTGTCGTTGCTCCAAAAGCTGGCCGTCGCCCCGCTCCACAGTTCGATATAATTACTGCCATCTTCCGTCCAATACTCAGGCGAAAGTGTGGCTGGGCCGAAAAACTTAGTTCCAGCAGGCCAGCCAGGGCTGTAAGCGCGAACGATTCCTTGATCGGCGGCGTGATCGTAAACGCCGGTAAAGCCGTGCGAAACATTGGGGATAAAAAAACCGAGATAGCCTGTCCAGTTACGATACCAACTCATATCACGGCCGTTGTGAACAGGCCACCCCATCGCCGCACCGCTGGCAGGAACGCCGCCATCACCCGTAGAATGGATGATTACTTCAGCGGCCGGTACGATGAATTGGGTCTGGTCGGACACATGATTATCGCCCAGCGTAACCATCGCGTTAAGCCAGAATTGGTATAAATGTGCTTCGGCCGTGTTGTTTTTTACCCACGGCTGGATGGTCATATAAGCGTGGCCGCTGTCTAGCGAAATGGTCGCCCCCACTTCCATTCCTGTGCGGTCTTCTACATTGCTCACCGTGACGGATTGCCCATAATCGGTTGCGCCGATGGTGTAACTCCACGGCCTCCACTCATTAAGTCCGTGTTCTTCTACGGGGAATGCCCACTCAATACCGCCAGCCGCCAGCCACCAGCCGCGATACCCCCACGTTGTCGGTTTTACGACTGGATTTTCGTACAATAGATGGCGACCTGTTGCTTTATCGACCCAGCTATAAATACGGCCGCCCAATTCAGGCAAAATCGTCACCGAAACAAATCCATTTTCTAACACAATGGCTTGATACGAGCGTGTAGATGCGGGGCTGACGGCATCAAAATTGAGACGGGGGTAGGGGTAAATAATGTCTTCTGCTCCCGTCGGCTCAAATCCATTTTCATAGCCGTAGGTGGGGATGGTTATCGTCGTTTCATAGATATTGACGGCCGATGCGGCCAATGTGGAGGGTGACAGGGTGTACGCTGGATTGGGTTGTGATGGGGGAGGAGGAGAGGGGGGAGAAACGGCCGTTGTTGGCAAAGCAATCGGCGTATTCGTCGGAATAAAAGGGACGGTCGGCGTTATCGTCGCCGTTGGCGTAATCACATTCGTTGGCACAGGCGACATCGTAGGCGGTTCATCAACCATTCCCACCGTCGGCGATGGTGCAAAAGTAGACGTAGGCGGCAAGCTGGACGTAGCCGTCACCGCCACAGAAATCACCGTCACAGCCTGCGCCGCAGATAATACCGTCGGCAATGCACTTTCCGCGCTGTCCGAAGCACAAGCAACAAACAACAAACTCAACAGCCATAAAAACAATCGTCTATATTTCATAATAATCCCCAAACGGAGCGCGGGCAGCTTGCCCGCCCCTATGTGCAGGCTGGAAGCCTGCGCTCCCGTTTGATCATCGCCACGATCCATCATTAAACAGCACAAAACGACCGAATGAATTCTGCCAGATCGTGCCATTTGAGAAACTTTGCAAGAAACTGTCTTCACCGCCTTCACCAGATGTTGCTGACCCTAATCCTTGCTGAACGGCTCCATAGGTGCACCAAATTTTGCCGAAGCCACGCTTGGGCGTGGGCGGCGTTTGGGCTGTGCCGCAGCTATATTCAGGCTCGCCCTCATGCCAAAGATCGTTGTAATGCCTCCATGTCCCGTTACTGTAAATCGCATAAATTTGATCACTGTCCTGCCGCCACAGCATGTATCCATGTTGAAAAGGTTCAATGGCCGACCATGTGGTTTTGGCGTTCCCTGTCGGGCAGCCCAATGCCGAGCTAACCCCTTGCCACGTTGACGAAAACGAACTGTGTACGGCTATGGAGCAAGATGCAGATGTCGGCGTTGGCGGAATTCGTGTGGGGGGAACGGCCGTTGGCGGGCGTGGTGTCGGTGGAACTCGTGTGGGTGTTGGCGGGCGTGGTGTCGGTGGAACGGCCGTTGGTGGTACATCTGTAGGCGGAACGGCCGTTGGTAATTCTTCAGTTGGCGGCACATCAGTCGCCTTGTCATCATCATCATCTGACACCTTGCGACCGCTGCCTATAGATGATTCGGCCGTTTCTTCCGCATCAACGTCCGCAATCTCTTCCGCAGACTCATCCTCTGGTGAGGCTTCATTTGTAACTACAACGGTCTGCACAATCACGACGGAAGCAGGGGTATTGGTGGCAATAACAACGGCAGTTTCCCCATCACTGCCAAAACCACCCGCCAACACCCAGCCCGCCAGCAACAGCAGTAACATCACCAGCATAACGGCAGCCGCCTTCACTCCTTTTGGCACATTCTGCCACCAACCGCCGCCCATCACCGCCGTACCTGTTGCGGGAAAGATGGGTACTGGCGTTGGCGTTCCCAACAGTGTTGAAATAGACAGCCCCAAAGCGGCCGCAAATTCACGCATGGATTGGAAACGCTGGCTGGGATCAACTTGTGTTGCCCGCACAACGGCGGCGGCAACATGATCGGAAATATCAGGGCGCAACTGTTGCGGCGGCGGTAAATTCACTGGCGTTACCGATGGGTCATAACCAGTCAACGCCTGATGGAGCAATACGCCCAAGCTGTAAATGTCAGAACGGGCATCCGTTTGTCCCGTGCCATACTGCTCTGGCGCGGCATAACCAGGCGTACCCAAATTGACCGTATCCTGACGCTGGCCTGGCTTGAAAAAGCGGGCAATGCCAAAATCTATCAATTTCAGCGTCCCATCAGGCTGTATGATGACATTATCCGGCTTCAAATCCCGAAAAATAACGGATGGCTTCTGCTGGTGCAGATAATCCAGCATTCCCATCAACTGCCTGCCCCATTCCAACGCCTGCCCTTCGGCAAATCCGTTCGGAGCGCGTTTTAAGGCGAGACCCAGCGTCTCGCCGCGCACATATTCCATCACCAAATACCAAAAGCCGTTTTCCTGAAAAAAGTCTAGTACGCGAGCGATGCCGTGATGGTTCAGGCGGGCTAACACCTGCGCTTCTTGTTGAAAAGCGGCCGTTGCCCAACTCACATCTGACACATTAGCCGCATTCATCTCCTTGATAGCAACTTCACGATTGCCCAAACGGGAATCAGTCGCCATATAAACGACTGCCATTCCACCCTGCCCAATATATTGGATAACATGGTATCGGCTTTGTAATACATCACCTGGATTTAACATTTTTCACTCTTCCCTGGAGCGCAGGCTGCCAGCCTGCACAGGGCGGTCTAGCAGACCGCGCTCCATTTACCCTGCATAAAAAACAAGCGTCAAACGGCTACAACGAATTTGATCACCATGACGAAGCGGCGCGGGCTGCCCTGACACCACAACCGTTTCGTTCACAAATGTACCATTCGTGCTGTTCAAATCTTCAACAAACCATTGCCCGTCCATTTGCTTTAATTGTGCGTGATAGCGCGACACCCCAGCCGATTGCCCGCCATGTGGATTAAGATCGATGGCTGGTGGCAAAGAACTGTGTACGTCTGCCCGCCCAATGACAATACTCATCTGTTGTGGCAATGGGATAAGTGCGCCTGTACCCATTATCATCAACCGTGCGCCAATAATTGGTGCAGATTGCTGATCAAGCGTAACAGTGGCCTTCGCTGGCTGCGGGGTGGATGTGTCCATCCGTCCCGTAGCACCCGGTAACCATGAAAGATCATTGATAAACATTTCCATCGTTTGATACCGCCGCTTGGGGTCACGTTCCAACGCCCGCATCATAAACGTCTCCAATTGCGGCGTAATATCTCGGTTTATACGGCTGGGTAACGGCGGCAGTTCACTGACGCGCCGCTGCATAATCTCAATAGGCGACTTGGACATCATCGGCGGGCTGCCCGTCAATAACTCATATAAAACAATCCCCAAACTATAAATATCGCTGAGATGATCGCCCCCCTGTCCCAAAATCTGCTCTGGAGCAAAATAGGCGGGCGTTCCTAAAATTACGCCCGGCCGTGTCACTTTGGACTGATCGCCCAGCATTTTGACCAATCCGAAATCGGCCAGCAGCGGCCAATCAGGGCCGGGCATCAAGATGTTGGCAGGTTTAATGTCCCTGTGAATAATTCCCTGACTATGGGCGTATGCAAGCGCACGGCCGATGGGAATAATATATTTCGCCGCGCTCGGCCAATCCATCGGAACACCTGTAAGCTTGTTTTCCAGCGTCCCGCCATCCACATATTCCATCACAATGTATGGCAAGCCATCATCTTCACCATAATTATGAATGGTGAGAATGTTGGGATGGCGCAGGGCGGCAACTGCCCGTGCTTCCCGATGGAAGCGGCGTAAAAAGTCAGCATCATTGCTGCGGACAATTTTCACTGCCACCCAGCGATCCAGTTTTAACTGACGGGCGCGGTAAACGGTCGCCATGTTCCCCCGCCCCACTTCTGATTCAATTTGATAAGTGCCTACTGTACGGCCGATCATATCCATATTGCCTCTCTACCTTATTCATGTAAGGTGAAAATCATATCTTCTAACATCCACAAACATCCTACATTTTGTGTCCGCATTTTGGGCAAAAGCGTGCGCCAAGCCGCAATACCGTGTGACATTGAGGGCATTGGGCGGGGGCAGCGGGTTGTTGCACAGGCGGCGGCTGGTATGGCGGCGGGGCAGCAACTGGCGGCGGTTGTTGTTGTGGACGTGGTGATGGTGATGGTGGTTGTGGTTGTGGCGGCCGAGACGGGGGAATCGGTTTAGGCGGTGTGTGGACTAACGGCCGCGACTCTTTCACCATCAACGTAAGCATCCCGCCTGCTAACAGCAACAGCAATCCCGCCAATGATCCCCACGCGCCGTATCTGGTCACAATTTCCACATACGGATCATCATTCTCAAACATCAACCTCCACTTTATCCCCATTATGCCTAAGCCAACAACAGCAGCAACAACCTGCCCGCCGCCAGCGGCGTTTTTGTTGGCTATGAATAATGTGCCTATCGCCATTAACGCAGCAATGGGTATAAGGAAAACAAGCGGATCCGCATCTGTTTTATCTCCATATGCACTAATATCCTTACCTACAGACAAATCATATCCGCTCAAGGTTACAATTTCCTCTCCGCCGCAAGAAACGGTGACCCAAGGCAAGAAGAAAAAAAGAAATACTAACGCTATTGCTGCACTTGAAATTGGTTTCATTATCATCTCCTATCATAAATGGAGCGCGGGCAGCTTGCCCGCTTATAAGGCAGGCTGGCAGCCTGCGCTCCATTTTTTATAATGGTGGTAAATCCATTTCCGAAAGTTTTACCGTCTTGCGGCTTTGTAATTTCATCGTCTTTTTGCCTTCGCTGGAAATGCCCTGACCGCGCTCCAGCCGCTCTGCTTCGGCCAGCGCGGTTTGTGCCAGATCGAGTTCGCCTTGTTCCAGAAGCCGGGTATGAGCGGCGCGTAATTTGCGGGTCGCACTGGCGATATTGCCAGCCATCGCTTCGTCGAGTGCTTGTGTTTGTAGCTTGAAGGCGGTCACTTTTTCGACGATATTCATCACACGGCCGTTTACCTGCCCGGCCGCATATTGATCTGTTGTAATCTCGGCCATCATGTTAATACTCTCTTTTTGGAGCGTCAATCCTTGCACTGGCACATCGTATAACACCTCTGCCTGAGCAAAACGATACGCGCCCGGATTGCGTGGCGGGATGAGCATCTCCACTAAAAACGCCGCGCCCGACTCCGACAAATCTGGCAAATCGACGACTACCGTCCGCCCCTGAATTGCGCCCATAGAGACATCTTTGATGAGCGGCGTGACCTGCCAAACACGCCGCGCTTCCATCCCTTGCACCATGAGCAGACGAAATGTTAAATTTTGTGCCACGACCTGCATACTGGAAAGCACTTCGCCAAATATCTTGTCGGCATCTTCTGGACGCTTGATTTGGTCTGCATATCCGCCTTGTCCGCCTTTGCTGGCAACGTCGATTAGAAAATCTTCGTTCCATCCATCCCCTAATCCCAGAGAGATAATCGGAATGCCCATTTGACCCGCTTCGTCGGCACGTTTATGGCACTCGCTCTCTCTGTTGGTCTGCCCGTCGGTGAGCAGAATCAGGCGGCTTACTTTGTCTGGCCCCATATATTTCCCAATTTCAGTTAGGCTGGCTTGCATGGCTGGCCCCATATTGGTGCCGCCGCTGGCTTTCAACTTATCTACTTGGCGATGTAATTTTTGCTTATCGCGGGCGGTACCAGCTTTTGCCAGAATCTCCGTTTTGCTGTTGAAGGAGATAATCGAGATGTAATCATCGTCATGCAGCTGATCGATCATTGATTTGACTGCGCCACGCAGTTGGCGGATGTTGTCCCCGTACATGGAGCCGCTGCGATCTAGCGCAAGGCTGAAATTCATCGGCATACGCATATTGGAAACGGCCGTTTCTGTTCCCGGCCGTACTTCAAAATAAGCGTAAGCCAATTGCGCCTGATTCAGGTAAGGCAGCTTGTTTTTGTTAAACATACCGCTAAATTGAATGATGTTAGACATATTGTTCTCCTTCTGTTAAGCGGAGCGCGGGCATCTTGCCCGCCAATGTGCAGGCTGGAAGCCTGCGCTCCAGTTTTATTCGATACTGACGATAATTGCGCTGATATTGTCTTCTCCGCCGTTGACGTTTGCTTCTTGAATAAGCAGATCGCACGCTTTTTGCGGCGTGGCCGATTCAAGCATCATTTTTTGAATGATGGGATCGCGCACCATCTCCCATAACCCATCCGAGCAGAGCAGCAGTTGATCGTCTGCTACTAATTCTATTGGAAATGTATCGACTTTGATGTGTTCTTTATCGCCTAGAGAGCGGTAAATTTCATTTTTACGTGGATGCGTATACAGTTCATCGGTGCTGATTTGATCGGCTTTATACAGGCTGTAGACCAGCGAATGATCATCAGTGATTTGCTTTAATTTCCCATCACGCAATAAATAGGTGCGACTGTCGCCCACGTTGGCGACGTATGCTTGCGAACCGATGATTAAAACGGCCGTTATTGTTGTGCCACGATTCGTATTTGCTTTTTGATTCGCCTGATAAACCAGATTATTCGCTTGTTGTACCAAAGAGGCTATCTGTCCAGCAGGAGTTGCATCTTCGCCAGCCGTTAAACGGCGTGTGTTGCGTTTCAAATCGGGTAAGATGGTGGATTCTATGAATTGCACAAACGCCTGTATCACCGTCCCTTCGCTGGCGAGCTCTCCTGCCGACTGCCCGCCCATGCCATCGGCAACAATGTACAACCCGACTGGATTGACGCTTCCGCTCTGATCCAGTCCAAAATAAAAACTGCCAATAAAATCCTCATTATGGTCGCGCACGCTTCCCACATGCGTCATTGTGCCGACACTTTGGCGCAATGCACGTTGATAAATCGGCTTATGTACGCTGCTCTCCAAATCATTCAATAGTGTTTGCATATCCGTATAGTTACCTTTTGAAGCGCGTTGTAAAACAGCGCGTACATTTGGATTCACGCTGGCTGCATCTGGCGTTGCCTTTCCCCCCGTCGTAATATAGTTGAATAAGCCTGCCAAAACACGCACATCACCTTTAGAATCAGCAGGTGACACCTGCTGAACAACGGTCAAATCAACCAGACGTGCGTTACCGTTTACGATAATAATCGCCTCACGCCCTTTATCACCACTGGGAAATTTGCCGTACTGATTCGTGTTCAAAATCATCAATATCTGCCCAATTTGTTTCACCCAAATCAACGCCTGTTCCAAAGGCTGAGGCGTTACACGCTCCCATGTTTTGGGGTAAGGGGTAACGACATATGTTTTGTCTTGATTTTGAAAAACATCTATATGCCCAGCAATATTGGGATGCTTGCTGGCAAGTTTTTGTAAATCGGCAAGGTTTAGGGGAACAGAAACCGTGGGGGATGTCCATGTTTCTCTGATAAGGAAGTTGGGTTGATCCAGTTGACCAGATTGAGCCTGCACCGTGTTGCCTGCCGCATAAAAATTGCATGTTTTCAAGTGGAATCCTTTCAAAATGCGATATTTAACGGCGATATTTTGCCCATTTGGTAAAAGAAGGATCGGTTTTAGCTTTGGCGCGTGTACTTTTGGCTGGTCATTCAAGCGTTGCGTGGGAGCGTTTACCGTCTGTGGCGTGGGCATTGTGGGCGATGCCGCCCGCGTGATGGGTTGTTCGGTTGACTGGCTTTTCTGCAGCTGCAACACGGATGATATGGTCTCTTTCCCGCTTTGAACAAATTCCTTGAAATCACTTTTTAGCTCTTTCCAATCATCGCCCAAACTCGGCCGTTGATTTTGTTGTGTTTCCGCAGGAGCAGCAGGTGGTGGCGACGTTGATTGACGTGCGTTCTGACTGAATTCATAGCCGCAAGTACGGCAGAATTTCATCATGTCTTTTTCTTTTACTTTCTGATTACATTTTGGGCAAATGGTATATACCTCATTCGGCATGGTTTCACCTCTATCATGGAGCGCGGGCATCTTGCCCGCCTATGTGCAGGCAAGATGCCTACATTCCTTTGTGCTTATTTTTTAATTTTAAAGTCTGAACCAGATGTGTAATTATGTACGCGCTGTGCCATCACTGTCCCTTTTTGATTCATTCCCCATATTGCCACTGTGTCGCCCATTTCCATGTTACCCAGCATGTCGCCAATTACTTTGATATCAACATTCTGCCCCGTATGAGCATCGCGTAAACGAAAGTCGATCACGCTGTTTTCGTTGCTGCTGAGGAAGGGTAAAAAGGCCAACGGCCAAAAAAGTACGAACAAAACAATGGAAAGGCATCCTTTTTGCATCATGTCGCCCTTTTCTACTGTATATCTGTCCGATTTATAGATGATCAAGCCTTCTGCACGAGGCGTTCGCCGCCATTGTGTCCATCCGCCAGCGGGGATGGACACTTGTTCGGCTGGGGCTGATTGCCATGAATTGGGGGTTTCTGGAGGGGTATAGGGAGGGGTGTAAACGGCCGTTTGTGCAATTTTTTGCGTCGGTAAATTTACAGGAACCGCCTGCCCGTCAACGGTGAAACTAAATGTCGTGTTTGCAACCCTGATCTGATCGCCAGCATTGAGCGGCGTTGGCGACATGATTCGATTATTATTGACAAAAGTCCCATTGGAACTGTTCAAATCGGTCAACAGCCATTGTCCGCCCCGCTCTTCCAAACGCGCATGAACTCTGGACATAGACTCATCTGGAAAGGGGAAGTTGCACTGCTCGGAATCACGACCAAAGGTCATCGGTGATTGCACGGGGATGTTTCTACCATCGTCAAAAACAAGCTGCGCCCCTGCGTTTGTTTGTGCCTCGTAAGACATCAAAACGGTCTTAGCAGGAGATTGCGGCATTGGTGACGGTGGTAACACGACGTGGCTGCCGCACACATTGCAAAATTTGGCTTGCGGGCGCAATTGTGCGCCGCATTGAGAACAAGTTGACATAAGAACTCCTCTTTTTTGTGCGTGAAAATATCACGGGAATAAGGATTAAATAAATTCCGAAACTTCGATTTGTCATTCGTGCGTAGGTAGGAATCCACTCTCTCCAAGAAAATGGATTCCCGCCTACGCGGGAATGACAGGTATGGGATTTCATAAAATCCCTATTTCTTACATTAAGAACAATACTCCAAAAATCATGCCGCTGATTACACCAATTTCTCCAATAACGGCCGTTGTACTCAACACCCATCCCGTAGACAAACGGGACGGGGACGGGGAGATGGTAACAGATACATCTACCGCGTCTGAACCCACTTCAACTTTTCCTTGATGGGTTTCTGGAACGGGTACTAAATAATACGCATGGGCATACAACAGCCAGATAAATGCCCACCAAAGGTAATCGACGGCAAAAGAGGGAGCGTAGGTTACATCGCGCCGTTCGCGTCCTGTGGTGAGATCATCGGTAACGGCCGTTATTTCAATATCTGTCGTTGAACTATTCACCTTGACAGGGTACACATCCAGCCAATCCACATCGGCCGTTACCGATAATTCGCCAGACGCGATGCTTACGGGCAGATATTTTGTCTCGGAACTGCCTTGCTCCATATCATCAAATTGAATGGATTGATCGGCACGCAAAGATGCTGATGCTGACTTTGCCTTTTGTGGTTTGCTTTGGGCAGGCATTGTGTCGCCCGTTAACGCTTCGTACATGTCGGCCGCATTTTGGTGGCGTTGCGATGGTTTTAATTTCACCGCTTTCATAATGGCATCACAGGTTGATTGGGAAACGGCCGTGTTATGCTCTTGAACATCCGAAAAGTGAAATGGAGAATCCATAGGGTCTTGCCCAGTCAACATATGGTGCAATGTCGCCCCTAAAGCGTATGTATCCGTCCGCGCATCACTTTGTTGCCCAGATTTGCCGTATTGTTCGGGCGGGGCGTACCCTTTTGTCCCCAAATTAGTCGTATCCCCTTGTTTTTTAGGCTTAAAACGGCGGGCAATGCCAAAATCAATCAATTTAACCATATCATCATCTGTTTCAACCATGATGTTATCTGGTTTTAAGTCTCGATAAATGATGGGAGGATTGTGATTATGGAGATAATCCAGAACGACGCACAATTGTGCGCCCCACGCCACGATGTCCGTTTCGGGCAGAATGCCCCCTTGTTGACCCATCAATCCTGTAAAAGTAAGCCCATCCACAAAATCCATCACCATGTAATGACGGCCGTTATTTTCAAACACATCAATGACATTGGGAAGATTGTCATGCTCAAGCGTTTGCAACAGCTGCGCCTCTTCCTGAAACGCGGCAATCATTTGATCTTTCTCCCCAGATGGAAGGGCTGATTCGCTCATCTCTTTAATTGCCCATATTGTCCCATCTGTGGCTCGCACGGCACGGTAAACGGCGCCCATTCCCCCCTGAGCAATCAGTTTGGAAATCAAATACTCGTCCCCATTTGAACCGTACATGATGGATTGGGATGGCAACCTTCCCGTTTTATAGCGACCGCGAATTGATTTGGTTGGGGGCTGCCCGCAATGCAAACAAAACCGTGCCGTTTCTCGATTCCCGCCGCCGCAATGGACGCAGGTGGTTTCAGATGGCAGGGCAACAGCCGTTTGTGTTACAGTTAAGCCGCATTGTTTGCAGAAAACGGCCGTTTTTCGATTAACGCCGCCGCAATGCTGGCACGCTGTCTCGGCTAAAGATTGTTGACAATCGCGGCAAAAATTGGCCTCGGCTCGGTTGCTTGCACCACAATTTTCACAAATAACGGCCGTTTGCTGTCCACAACGCAGGCAGAATTTAGCCCCAGCCCGTAACTCCTGATTGCAGCTAAGGCAAAAATGCAACGCCGTTCGGCACTTGGCACAAAAAGAAGCCGTTGCTCGATTCTCGGTAAAACAATTTGAACAAATCATTGATCACGGAGCGCGGGCATCTTGCCCGCGTTCCTATTGGGTATAAAACATGACAACAACCTTGCCAAAGCGCAACTCATCCCCATCATTCAACGATTGGCGCGTTCTTGGGGTCAACTTTTGGCGATTGACGAATGTGTAATTAACCGCCTGTAAATCTTCTAAAAAGAATTGATTACCTTGTATGATAAGTTTTGCATGGGAACGCGAAACGCCCCCATCCGCACCGCCATGCGGGTCTAAATCAACATCAGGAAAATGTCCGCTGACCGCATCTTCACGACCAATGCCAATCTCTGATTTGCCAGTTGGTACGGTAAGCGGTGTGTTCGTCGCTTGCACAACCAATCGTGGCGCAACTGGTTGCGCTGGCGGCGGCTGATATGGCGGCGGCTGTTGTACTGGCTGTTGTGCCACTGCTGGCGGCTGATATGGCGACG